>NZ_LZDG02000001.1:0-385 GCF_001672555.2 Pseudomonas sp. AU11447
TGAGACGAAAGCCTTAACCAACTGCTCTTTAACAAGTTGAATCAAGCAATTCGTGTGGGTGCTTGTGATGTAAGACTGATGATCGACTGATTATCAGCAGCGCAAGTAACACTCGTGAATTCGAGAGTTTTAGCTCATTAAATTGAGCATGCGATTGCTGAGCCAAGTTTAGGGTTTTCTCAAAACCCAAGCAGTATTGAACTGAAGAGTTTGATCATGGCTCAGATTGAACGCTGGCGGCAGGCCTAACACATGCAAGTCGAGCGGATGATGGGAGCTTGCTCCTGGGTTCAGCGGCGGACGGGTGAGTAATGCCTAGGAATCTGCCTGGTAGTGGGGGACAACGTTTCGAAAGGAACGCTAATACCGCATACGTCCTACGGGA
>NZ_LZDG02000002.1:0-1611 GCF_001672555.2 Pseudomonas sp. AU11447
ATAAATRAGRAACAAAAAACAACTACTGAAATCCACTCCAGCTATTTAGAGTCAATCTAATCCTGCAACTATCAGAAGACTCTCCAGTCAATCTACCCATCAACCCATCTCTCCGTTAATTACGATTTCATTCCAATCTCCTCTTATAGAAACCCACCCCCTCCACCTTTCAAATTCCAACACCTCAATTCTCGCTGCAAATCCAGAAATTCTGCAAATCCTCAAATCTTGGTGCAATCAAAGTCTTCTGTTACTTTCCACATCTCCAGCATCGACACTTATTAGTTAACTAACCTGCCCCTCAAGTTTCGACCGCTTATCTATCCACCAAAGCGAGACCTTATGTACTTTTTTATAGCCTCTGCATTTTTCAAATAAAAATGAACTTCTCGCCCATCTTGATACCCGTCAAACCCGGTTGCAGCGCTATCTTTTTTAATCAAAAAATTGGCAACTATCTTTTTGCCAACTCTTTTATAGGCATAAATTTGATAGAGCACCCCATAAGTTCCAACTCCGCGACTATTTACACTCCAAGAAACTAGCACTATAATATTTTTTTCCTTATTTATTCTATAAAAAAAAACAGTTTCTATCGTTGGCAAAGACCCAGAAACCTCATATTTATCCAAGATTTCAGTAGAATTATCCTTATCGTTTCTAAGCAAAAAATACACAGGGTAGTTTTTGTCGTCTGTTTCCGAAAAAAATATACTCGATGAATCCAATAGCATTGCCGGAAAAGGGCCGTGCAATATTTTTCCGCCATGATCATCAACCGCAAAGGCAGAGAAATTTATTAAGAAAACCAATATAAAACCGAGAAAATTAGGCATATCTACATCACTCTATCTCTATACTCAAAAGCGGCGCAATTGCGTTAAACCTATTTTTTCGATCTGCGTAGCCATTTTGACCTCCATTTACGACTTGCGTAACCTCACTAACCGTTCCACGCTTCGCAATTTGCGATAGTGGCACGCCAGATGGGCTTTTTTTCGTAAACCAAAAAACAAAAGCAGACTCGACCGCATATTCTATTTTCTCCGAAATCAAATCAGGATTATTTAAAAAATCCTGTATATCATCCGGATTCCGCTCATTGTGTATCTTTTGAAAATCTCTATACCCCGACTTCCCAGTAAGTTGTATCATTCCTCTCCCTCTATATTTATAGCCTTCGCCGCTTTCTTCTGAACCATTCCCCATTCTGTTTGCATACACATAGCTCCCAAGAGCCTCTTCATTAAATGAATACTGTCCCTCGTGCGTCCAAAGCTTATCCCTTAGCCGACCATGACTACAGTCATCTGTTGCAGGATCGTATCCACTCACACCATTATTAACTCTACAGCCAAATGTTTTTCTCATATTCCTTGGACTGTATCTAAGCCCTTCCTGCACCACCTTTAAATTACTCTCATGCGCCACTTGGGATAGAAAGTGCGCAATCTCTTTTTTCTCTTTTAAGCCGTATACCTTCGCATATTTATTTATATATTGCAGAATAATCAAATGATGCCTGAATTCATAGAATAAGCGCAACGCTTGAAACGAGAGGCAGAGAGCCAGCCACCGGTAGAATCCAGGCTCTCACACCGAAGGATTCAA
>NZ_LZDG02000003.1:0-678 GCF_001672555.2 Pseudomonas sp. AU11447
GCGCACCAGGCCTTCCGCGCCGCTGGCCTGGATCGACAAGGCGCCGACCAGCACGCTGGGCATGTTGTTCATCACCGAGGACAGCAGCGCCGAGAGCAGGCCGGTGCCGAGGGCGGCGACCCACAGCCCCTGTCCGGCAAGGCGGTCGAGCAACTGGGCAAGGAAGTCCGTGAGGCCGGCGTTCTTCAGGCCGTAGACCACCAGGTACATGCCGAGGGAGAAGATCACTACCTGCCAGGGTGCTTCGCGCAGTACACGGCGGGTGGAGATGCGCTGGCCGCGGGCGGCGACAGCGAAGAGGAGCGCGGCACAGGCGGCGGCCACGGCGCTGACCGGGATGCCCAGCGGCTCCAGGGCGAATAGGCCGACCAGCAACGCCAGCAGCGTCCACCAGCCGACGATGAAGGTGGCGCGGTCATGGATGGCGGCCTTGGGTTCCTTCAGCGCATGGAGCGCGTACTGCCTCGGGATGTCGCGGCGGAAGTACAGGAACAGCACCAGCAGGGTGGCGGCAATGCTGGCAAGACTCACCGGCAGCATCACCGAGGCATATTCGGCGAAGCCCAGGCCGAAGTAATCCGCCGAAACGATGTTCACCAGGTTGGACACCACCAGCGGCAGGCTTGCGGTGTCGGCGATGAAGCCGGCAGCCATGACGAAGGCCAGGGTCGCGGCTGG
>NZ_LZDG02000004.1:0-736 GCF_001672555.2 Pseudomonas sp. AU11447
AGGACACATGAAAGTAGAAAAGGCCCCCGCCTCGGCAGGGGAAACCAAACCGGCCGGCGTGAAGGTGAAGATCACCCGCGAGAACGGGCACCGCCATGCCGGCACCAAGCACCCCAAGGACACGGTTATTACCGTCTCCGAGGCCGATGCAAAGCTGATCGTCGACCACTTCAAGGCCGGCGAAGAAGTGAGGGGGGAGTAACCCATGGCAGGCGTAAAAGTATTTAAGGGCGTAGGCATCGCCTATGCGCAGCGCAACGACCTGGAGAACGCACCGATGCGTGACCTGGGCGACGTCGAGCAATTCAAGATCGCCCACCGCACCAGCTCGATCACTTGGAAACAGCACCGTCGTGTTGGTGGCGGCAACCTGTCCAAGCTCGATACCCCCGAGGGTGTCGACCTGACCGTGCAGATGCAGGAATGGACCGAAGAGAACCAGGCCATGGTCACCCAGGGCAAGGTTGTCGAGCTGGAACCCGAGACCGTGACTGGCGAGGAAGTGGTGCTCATTCCTGGCGGCCTGGTCCTGACCCAGTTCCCTGGTCCCAAGAGCCTGGTCATCACCAAGACCCAGGACAGCACCCCGGTGCCGAACTCGGAGGTCGAGGTGTCGGCCGCTGGCTTCCGTGTGAAGGAAAGCAGCGCGGTCATCACCGAGCCCACTCCGGCAACCATCGCCTACACCAGCACCAAGGCGATTCGCATCGAGCCCATCGTGGAAGCCGGCGCCGAG
>NZ_LZDG02000005.1:0-531 GCF_001672555.2 Pseudomonas sp. AU11447
ACCTGGACGACGTGATCGGCCTGATCGAGGACTACCTGGAGGAGCTGGCAGATGAGTGATTTGACCGCCGACCAGGTGCTGGACGGCATCAAGGCGTGGGCAGAGCGGGCGTTCGTGGCCAGCGACCTGAAGGTTGAAACGCAACTGCACGGCGGGCGTTTCGTGCCGGCTGAGCTGGAGCGCTACGCCACCAGGACGATGGCCTGCCGCATTGCCCTGGAGGGGCTCAAGTTCAACCTGAATGGCCAGGGGAAGCTGGTGGCCACCGCCCTGGTAGTGGTCGTCGGCTTGGCCGGCGACCTGGGCAAGGCAGGGAGTCGGGCCGGAAACGTGCTGCGTCTGCTGGCCCCCCTGCAGGCGGCACTCCCTGGAACCAAGCACGACCTGGAACTGATGGACAGCATCGACGCCAAGGATGTGCGTGCAGCGAACCTCTACAACGCTCCGCTAGAAGGCCGTAACTGCGCCGCCTGGGTACTGGCGTGGCCTGTGAAGTTTCAACACCCACGAGTCCGATAGGAGGACACATGA
>NZ_LZDG02000006.1:0-827 GCF_001672555.2 Pseudomonas sp. AU11447
ATCGCCAGCGGGATCACCATGGCGGTGATCAGCGCCGCGCGGATATTGCCCAGGAACAGGAAGAGTACCGCCACCACCAGGATCGCCCCCTCGGTGAGGTTGCGCTTGACCGTGGCGATGGCCTTGTCGACCAGTTGCGTACGGTCATAGACAGTCACCGCCTTGACCCCGGCCGGCAGCGTACGGTTGATCTCGTCCAGCTTGACCGCGGCAGCCTTGGCGACGGTGCGGCTGTTCTCGCCGATCAGCATGAACACCGTGCCGAGCACCACTTCGCGGCCGTCCTCGGTAGCGGCGCCGGTGCGCAGCTCGCGCCCCAGGCCGACCTCGGCGACATTGCGCAGACGGATCGGTGTGCCATCGACATTAGCCACGACGATGTTGGCGATGTCCTCCAGGCTGCCCACCTGCCCCGGCGCACGCACCAGCAACTGCTCGCCGTTGCGCTCGATGTAGCCGGCGCCGACGTTGGCGTTGTTGCGCTCCAGTGCAGCGATCACGTCCGCCAGGGTCAGCCGGTAGGCCGCCAGCCGGCGGGTATCCGGGGCAACCTGGAACTGCTTGGCGAAGCCGCCGATGGTGTTCACCTCGGCCACACCCGGCACATTGCGCAATTGCGGCTTGATCACCCAGTCCTGGATCACCCGCAGGTCGGTCGGCGTGTACTCGCTGCCGTCCTCCTTGCGCGCGCCCGGCTCGGCCTCGATGGTCCACAGGAATATCTCGCCCAGGCCGGTGGAGATCGGCCCCATGGCCGACTCGACGCCCTCGGGGAGCTGCTCGCGCGCCTGCTGCAGGCGTTCGTTGACCAGTTGGCGGGCGAAGAA
>NZ_LZDG02000007.1:0-4111 GCF_001672555.2 Pseudomonas sp. AU11447
GACCCGCACGAAACCGTCGCGCTATGCACGATCCAGGGAATCTACCCGGACGCCACGCCGCTGGAGCTGCGCAAGGAACTGGACTACCTCAAGGACCGCAGCCTGGTCACACTGGACAAGAAACCCAGCGGCCAGTGGATTTGCGGCCTCACCCACTACGGCGTCGACATCGCCGAGTACACCATCGAGTGCCACCCCGGTATCGCGCGCCCTGAGAAATACTGGGCAAACGGGGGCACCTGACATGCCGCCCCGTTCGAAGGTCAAGCAACTGCCGGCCAAGGTTAAGGCCTGGCTGGACCAGGCGCTGGTGGAGTCCAACTTCTCCGGCTATGAGGCGCTCTCGGCCGAGCTGGAGGCGCGTGGCTTCAGCATCGGCAAGTCAGCCCTGCACACCTATGGCCAGAACTTCGAAGAGCGCCTGGCTGCCCTCAAGATGGCCCGCGATCAGGCCCAGGCTGTGGTTGCCGTGGCGCCCGACGATGACGGCGCAGTCAACGAAGCCCTGGTGCGACTGACCCAGGAGAAGCTCTTCAGCCTCCTACTGTCCTCCGAGGGCAAGCTCGACATCAGCAAGGTCGGCAAGACCGTGGCCGAGCTGGTCAAGGCCTCCGTGGTGCAGAAGAAGTACGCCGCCGAGGCCGAGGTACGCCGCACGGCGCTCCAGGAAGCGGCCGACCGCATCGACAACGCCGCCCAGGCCCGAGGCTTGAGCGCCGAGGAAGCCAGCTACTGGCGCGAGCAAGTACTCAAGGGGATGTGACCATGGCGGTTCCTGCAGCGCTGCCGGATACCGAGCGGCTTGTCGACTGGGAAGAGCTTCCTGCGGCCGTCCGTGCGCTTCCTGCTGACTTCGATCCCAGGGCCTCGGGCGTGTTGATGGCCCACCAGGCCGAATGGATCAGCATGCAGCAGGACCTGGACATTGCCGTGTGTGAGAAAGGACGCCGGACCGGCATCACCTTCGCCCAGGCCCTGACCGACACCATCACCGCCGCGTCTGCCAAGGACGCCGGGGGCTCCAATATCTGGTACATGGCCGACACCAAGGAAAAGGGCCTGGAGTTCATCGGCTACGTCGGCAAGTTCGCGCAGATCGTGGCGCGCGGCCAATGCACGATGGTTGAGCAACACATTTTCACGGACCAACTGGAGGATGGCAGCAGCCGCGAAATCCAGGCGTTCCGCGTGCGCTTCGCCAGTGGCTTCCGGGTGACGGCCCTGTCGTCCAGGCCGGAGAACATCCACGGCCTGCAGGGCCAGGTCGACATCGACGAGGCCGCGCTGCACAAAAACGTCAGTCACGTCCTAGAGTCGGCCACCGCGCTGCTGATCTGGGGCGGACGTATTCGTGTCTGGTCGTCCCACCGAGGGAAGAAGAACGCTTTCAACCAGTTGGTCCAGGACGTGAACGCGGGGCGCTATGGCAAGAAAGCCAGGTGTATCCGCATCTCCTTCGACGACGCCGTGGCCAATGGTCTGTATGAGCGGGCCTGCTTCATGCGTGGCGCCGTGGCCACCGCCGAGGGCAAGCGCGACTGGTACACCGCGATCCGCTCGGCCTACGGCCCGCGCAAGGCCGCCATGCGTGAAGAGCTGGACGTGATCCCCAGGGATGGCGATGGCTCGGGCATTCCTGGTGTCTGGATCGAGCGCGCTATGTCTGAGGAAGGTCGGCCGATCCTGCGCATCGTCTTCGACGATGACTTCCCCAAGCGCTCCGAGCGAGAGCGTGAGGTGTGGGGCGCCACCTGGTGCGCTCTCAAGCTGCTGCCCGAACTGGAGAAGGTTGCCGAGGGATTCGAGGGCCGCTGGGCTGTGGGCATGGACTTCGCGCGGCACCGGCACTTCTCGGTCATCACGCCCGCACGAATCACCCAGGACCTGCGGCGCGATGTGCCTTTCGTGATCGAGCTGGCCAACGCACCTACCCGACAGCAAGAGCAAATCCTCTGGTCAATGCTCGACTGGCTCAAGAATGGGAAGCGGCAATGGACCTTCGCCGGAGATGCCAGCGGCCCTGGCCTGATTCTCATGGAGTACACCGGCGACCGCTACGGCCGCGCCGTGTGGAACAAGGACGAGGGGCGCTGGGAAGGCGGCAACATCCACGAAATCACGCTCTCCAGGGCGTGGTACGGCGAGTGGATGCCCAAGTACATCGATCTGTTCCAGGACGGCTTCATCTCCCTACCTCGGGACGCCTCCCTGGAGGATGACCACCGGGCCGTGGAGTTCATCGACGGCATTCCGATGGTGCCAAAGCTGGAGCGAAAGGACCTCAAGGACGCCGACCTGGTGCGCCACGGTGACGGTGCTATCGCTGGCGCGCTGATGAACTTCGCCGCGCTCAATCATGTGGCCGGCTGGACCTATGCCTTTCACCAGGTGCCCAAGCCCGGCACCCGAACCAATGACGACGATGACCAGGTGTCCCTTGGCTGGGGCATCGGAGGTGTTCTGTAATGGCCGATTCCCCCATTCTCGATAGCGCCGGGCGCCCGATCCCGAAGGTCAACATCCTGGACGAGGTGGTACACGCCAGCGTTACTGGCGTGCGCCAGGCCTGGTCGACGGACAGCATCGCCACCAGCATTGATCCTGGCCGGCTCCGCACCATCCTGCAGGCGGCCGCCCAGGGCGATGCGCGGGACTACCTGACCCTGGCCGAGGAAATGGAAGAGAAGGACCCGCACTATGCGGCGGTCCTGGGCACGCGAAAGCGCGCGGTGTCTGGCCTCACCATCGCCGTCGAGGCGGCCAGCAGTGACCCGCGTGACGAGGAAATCGCCGACGCGGTGCGCCAGCTGGTGGAGGCGCCGCAGTTCGGCGACATGCTCGATGACCTCCTGGACGCCATCGGCAAGGGCTATTCGGTCGTCGAGCCGCTGTGGGAGTACCGCGACGGCAAGCTCTGGCCCAAGGCCTACAAGCACCGCGACCCGCGCTGGTTCCAGTTCGACCGGGAAACCGGCGAGCGCCTGCAGCTGCTGCAGCTGGACGGAACCCTGACCGAGTTGCCGTCTGATCGGCTCCTGGTCCACACGCCACGGCTCAAGTCTGGCCTCGCTATTCGGGGCGGTGTGGCGCGCCTGGTGGCTGTGGCGTTCATGTGCAAGGCTTTCGGTCAGAAGGACTGGATGCGCTACGCCGAGCTGTACGGCATCCCGCTGCGGATCGGCCGTTATGATGCCGCTGCGAAGCCAGACGACATCGCCGTGCTGCGCCGCGCCGTGGCCCAGCTGGCGGCCGATGCGGCGGCGGTACTGCCGGCCGGCATGAGAATCGACTTCCAGGAAATCGCCAACGCGGCGGGTGGTGCCGAGCTGTTCGAGAAGCTGGCCGAGTGGCTGGACAAACAGATCAGCAAGGCCGTCCTGGGCCAAACCATGACCACTGACGATGGGTCCAGCCAGAGCCAGGCGAACGTCCACAACGAAGTCCGCAAGGACATCCTGAAGGCCGACGCCAAGCAACTGGCCGCCACGGTGAACCGCGACCATGTGCGCGTATTCGTCGATCTGAACTTTGGTCCGCAGAAGGTTTACCCCAAGGCGGTGCTGCAGGTCACGGAGCCCGAGGACCTCAAGGCCCTTGCCGATGCCCTGGCGCCGTTCATTGATCGTGGCCTGCAGGTCAGTGCTGACGAGATTCGGGACAAGTTCGGCTTGGCGACCCCCGAGGCCGGCGCTGCGGTCCTTCGCCCGGAGGCTGGCGCATTTACCCCGGCCCTGAACCATGAGCAGACCTGCTGTCACGGCTGCAGCAGGCAGCGCCTGGCCCTGAACGCCGAACAGCTGCAGCGCGACGAGCTGGACCAGCTGGCCGACGACGACCTGAGCGACTGGGAGCCTCTGATTCGCCCGGTGCTCGATCCCATCCAGGCGCTGGCCGACAAGGCTAAGGACTTCGACGAGTTCAAGGCCGGGCTCACGGGGCTGCTCGATGAGATGGACCCTGCTGCGCTGATCGAGGCGCTGGCCTCCGCGAGCTTCAAGGCGCGAGCCCTGGGTGATGCGAGGGACGCGCTTTGACGACAGATCAGCCTCAGGTTCCAGTGCCAAAGGAGGCGCTAGATTGGCTGCGCGCCAAGGGCATCAAGCCTGGCTTT
>NZ_LZDG02000008.1:0-3592 GCF_001672555.2 Pseudomonas sp. AU11447
GAGGTGTTTGTCCTTGGCCAGTTGCTGGATCAGCGCTTCGCTGGGCTTGGGCGGCGGGATATTGGCCTTGCGCTCCTCCAGCCATTTCAGCTTGCCGTCCCATGGCGGCAGCTTGGCCGGGGGCAGTGGAAGGATATCGTTGATCTCGGGGACTTTGGGATTGGCATAGGAGTAGTCCGCGAGGATGCTCCAGATTTTTTCGTAGCGCTCGGCTCGTTCGAGGTCTTCCTGTTGACCGAGGTAATACAGTCTGTCGGTAGGCGGAGGATTACGAAATCCACTATTCAGAAAGGATGCTGAACTCTCATCACCTGCCGCTACTCCGAGCTGGAATGCCTCTACAGCCTCCTGGAATCTTTTATTGTTTTTAAGGTTTACTCCCAGATCGCTCGCGGCGGATCCATTGCCTTGCTCGGCGGCACAGCGGCGCATCTGCCGGGCAATATCCGGTGCCGCATCGCTCGGAGCCAATTTATCGGCCACATAAGCCTGTGCTTCAGGGTTGCCCATGTCCGACGCCTTGCGGTAATACCGCAGGGCCATATCCTTGTCTTCCTTAAGCCCCAGCGCACCCTGTTGCAGAGAAATGGCGATGATGGTGTAGCCCGTGGCCACTTTGACCTTGATCAACTCTTCCGTCAGACGTAGATGCTCGGCGCTGCGCAGCCTGAACTTGCCCTGCATGGAGCCATTCTGCAGGTTGATATTGGCCTTGGCATGGCCGTGTTCGGCGGCGATGCGGTAGAGCCGTTCCACCTGCACATCCACGGCCGGGTCCTCCTTGAGCTGGTTGTTCTTTTGTAGCCAGCGGGCGTAGAGGAACAGCGTGTCGCTGTCCGCCGTCGGCGTGGGGAACTGCTCATGGGCGCAGGTGAACGCCAGGTTGGCGCGCATCTGGGTCAAAGGGTCCACGGTGGTTTCCTTTTCCGGGGGAGTGATGGCGCTACCAGAGTCGCAGGCGGCAAGTAGCAGCAGGCTGGTAAGCAAGAGCAGGCGGCGCATCAGTCGAGGTCCTTGAGGATGGCCTGGTCGTAATAGAACTCGACGATGGGCGCGCCAGGTACACCATTCCTCTGATCGCTTTTAAAGTCCTTATTGTTTTTGATGATGTCTTCCCAAGACTTGAATGCCTTCTTTGGCTCATCCTGCGCCCCCTTCCCCGCGGTATGCAGATGCCACAACCGCCGCCGCATGGCCTGGGTGATCTCGGCCCTCTCGTGGGCGATATTCATCTCACTGTCCACCTGCATGCTGCGGGTGTTGATATTGGCCGAGCCGTGGGTGGTGAAGACGTCGTCGACGATCATCAACTTGGAGTGGATGTACACCGGCACCCAGGCATCGGCGGGCGAGTCCTTGGCCACCAGCGAGCAGACGTGGATTTTCAAACCGGGGCGCTCCGGCGGACGGTGGACGGGGTTCTTTTCGATCTGCTCGATCTTCGCCTTGAGATCGGCTGCGCGCTGCCGTGCGGCTTCTTCGGCCTGCACTTGTGCGTCCCTGGCTTTGTCGCCCAAGGTGGTGCCGCCGAGGGCGTCGGACAGTGAGGTGACGGTCTCCAGCGCCGTTTGTTCGAGGCGGTCGTGCCAGGCTGGCTCCAGTTCCGCGGCACGCTGTTTGGCTTGTTCGATACGGCGCAGTTTGGTGACTTCCGGAATGGTTTCCTCACGGCCCAAGCGTTCGAGCATGCGCTGAGTGTTGACGGTGCCCGCCCCCATGCCATCGTTGGTGTCGTTGGTGATCACGAATAGATGCAACGCGCCGTGTTCGCCGGGATCGCGCCCATTGTTGGTCTGTGCCTTGGCGGCTTCGAGGATCGCATCGGCCAGTGGCGGCCAACGGAAATACTGGTTTTCGATGTAGATGAACTGGGTGGCGTTGTTGATAGCTTGCAGATAAACCTGCTCGATATCGCGCCGGTCCTCCTGCGCCTGGGTGCGCAGGAGTTGGGCCATGAGCAGTGGATCTTCCTTGCAGGGGGCCAGTTGTTTGGCGACCGCTGCCGCTTGGCGTTGGGCGAAGAGATCTTCGTCTGTTTCGCGGAGCCAGGCTTGGGCGAAGTTGTGGTGCAGGTCGCACAGTATCGGCCCGGTGACTCGGCTGGAAATATCCTGGCGTGGTAGACGGCCACGAGGGCCGCGATTGGGAGCGGGCTTGTCGGACGGCGTGCGCCCCCAGGCGGAGTGCGCGTCGGTATCCCAGTATTCGTCGAGCGTGTTGTGGCCCATGACGAAGCCCACTGCGCACTCGGGCAGTTCGAAGTCGACGATAACGGTCTTCTGGTGATGGGTAACCAACCCCGCCAGGGCACCGATCGTCTTAGCACTCAGGTCCGGATCAAGACTATGCAGCGCGGCCTGATATGCGATTTCGGCTCGTTGTATGACGCCGAAACCTCGACTGACGAACACGGGGCGATTCCTGGGCCAATCCATTCCTCGCCCATCCGCTGCAGAACAGTCAACGAACCATTGGCGGTCGTAGGCATATTGTTCATCTGTGGCGGTCTGTCCGGCGCGGTTCCACAGATACGGAAATTTGCCTGGCAGGTTGGCTTCGCCCACCTTGCCTGTAGAGTTGGAAGGCAGCTCCCAGCCCAGGATGCGCACGCGCACAGGGTTGTTCTTGTCCTGCGCCTTGGCCATGAGCAATTCGCCGATGCTCGGAGATTTGCCATCGCGAATGAAGTACATCGACGGCTGGAAGCCCCAGCAGATGATATCGACCGTTTTGGTGGCCTTTTCGATGGCTTCATGGACGGCGCGGAAGGCTTCCTCGCCGTTGATCAACGGCTTGTAGGTGGCTAGGCGAGGGATGTATTCGGTGTTGCACACGAACCAGGGCGAGGTGCACATCACATCCTGGGTGTGCTGCAGCGACAGCGGAGCAACAATTTCGCGCCAAGTCATGATTGATCTCCTGCTCGTTTGGCAATTTCCTTCAGTAACGCGGCGTAGTCATTTCGATGGTCGGTGTGCAGCGAAGCTGGGCCTGCCTCGGGATAAGCTGGCTGAGACGGGTGATTGTGCAACCCCCGATTCGCCAGCTCCCCCTGCTCCGGGTTGCTGTAATCCTCTGGCACTGGAATGCGGTAACTGACGCCGTTTGCCAGCTCAAGCCGGTACTGCCGGGTGATGACCTGGTGGTCGAAGGCAAGGAAGCCGCTCTTGTCCAGCACGCCTTTCTCCAGTGGCGCTCCATCGGCGTACAGCGTGTAAGGCATGCCTGCCCAGGTGCTTTGCGGGGCGGTGGGCGCGCGCGAAATACGAACCTTGATGCGCTGGGTGGATTCGAGCCTGGGGTATTGCGGGTGGGTCGCTGGCATGCTCGCCGGCCCCTGGAAATCAAAGTGGGCCGACTTGATCAGGTAGTCGCCCTGGGTGCCGGATTCGATGCCGCAGTTGTCCATGCGGATATAGGTGCCGCCGGCATTGAGGACGATCTTCTTCTTGGCGGTGATGTGGATTTCATCTTCAGTGCTGACGATGTCCAATCCCTGGCGGGCGAGAATTTCCATACGGTCGTTCTGCGCCTGGATCTGCACGGCGCCCTGGTTGGCAATGAGCTTCATGCCGAGCTTGCGCACGAACAG
>NZ_LZDG02000009.1:0-447 GCF_001672555.2 Pseudomonas sp. AU11447
CGAATAGCCGGCCTTGAACTGCTGCAGTTCGTTGCGGCCCTGACTGGCATCGACACTTACTGAGAGACGGACATCAGTCATGAAGATTTATCACCTGGTAGTGCCACTGGCACTGATCTGCGTTCTGTTCCCTAAGGCCTTTTCTTGGGTAATGGGAGCAGCGTTGCTGTTGCTGTTCGTGCTTTTCCTGGCAGGGATACTTTTCAAGCCTCTTTTCCCTGCCCCAACTGAGAAGGCGAAGAAGGGGGACTAGCTGCCCGCCTTCATCCGCTCTGCCGCTTCAATCGCCTCGTTTACTGCGGACTGCCACGTCCCCCAGGGATAAGCCCACACCCCGGTATGGCCCTGGCGAATCAGGGCACTAGCGTTTCTTTCGAGTCTTCGGAGAGCCTCCCGAGGACTTGTCYCCCCWCCTCCACGACTCGCTYGCGCAGGCCGAAAAAATCC
>NZ_LZDG02000010.1:0-331 GCF_001672555.2 Pseudomonas sp. AU11447
ACAGAACCAGGAACTCACCAAGAGCCAGCTGGACTACGAGAAGGCGCTGAACGACACCATCACGGCAACGACTAAGTACGCCGACGTGGTGATCCAGCCGGCCGAGGCGCTGGCTCGGATGAATGACGAGCAGCGCAAGGCCTATGCCGAGTCGCTGCGCCTGGCAGAAGAGCACTACCGCAAGCAATCCGAGCTGACCAGTCGGCGTGACATGCAGCGCGATGGCCCCACCGCACCGGTGAGCAATGAGGCCCTGGCAGCGGCCAAGCGTGCTCGCGAGTACCGCGAGGCGCTGCAGCAGATGACAGCTGACCAGGCTGCAGCAGCCGAG
>NZ_LZDG02000011.1:0-494 GCF_001672555.2 Pseudomonas sp. AU11447
TCGGAAACTCGGCCTGGATGCAATGCGGCAGATCATCCCGGACGTAGAGGCACGTACCGCAGTACTGAGCCTCACCCAGTACATCAAGGAAATGCGTGCCGAGGTCACGGCCATGGGTGAGGCTGGCGGGTCAATGGAATCGGCCTACGCCAAAATGGCCGACACCCCTCAGGCTGAGCTGGATCGGTTCAACGCCTCTTGGCGGGAGTTCAAGCTGCAGCTTGGGGAGGTTGCAGAGTCGTTCGCGCCGCTGCTTGATTGGGCGTCAAGAGCGCTGGAAATCTTTGGCATGTTGCCCGAGCCGGTAAAGGCGTTTCTCGTCGCTACAACTGGCCTGGTTGCAGTTGGCTTCACCGCAGCCAAAGTCTTCGCAGCCATGAAGGAGCCTGCATTGATTCTCAAGGCGGCCCTCACGGCGCTGCCTGGTGCAGGCCCTGGTATCACATCCCTTGTCGGTCAGCTCGGCACCCTGATCGCCTCGCTGAAAACCGTCG
>NZ_LZDG02000012.1:0-401 GCF_001672555.2 Pseudomonas sp. AU11447
CCGGCAATCGTCACCACCGACCTGCGCCTGAACGAGCCGCGCTACGCGTCGCTGCCGAACATCATGAAGGCGAAGAAGAAGCCGCTGGAATTCCTCCCCCCTGACGCGCTGGGTGTCTCCACGGCCTCGACCGTGAAGACCCTCAAGGTCGAAGCGCCGGCCGCGCGCAGCGCCGGCATCAAGGTGAAATCGGTGGCCGAACTGGTCGAGAAACTGAAGAACGAAGCGAAGGTGATCTGATGACTGTGCTGGTTGTTGCAGAACATTCGAATGGCGCACTGGGCGCTGCCACTCTGAACACCGTTGCTGCCGCGCAGAAGATCGGCGGCGACATCGCCGTCCTGGTCGCTGGCCAGAACGTCGGTGGCGTGGCTGAAGCCGCTGCCAAGATCGCTGGTGTT
>NZ_LZDG02000013.1:0-141563 GCF_001672555.2 Pseudomonas sp. AU11447
TTCATCCTGGCAACGTGGCACCAATGAAAACACCAACGGTCTGCTCCGCCAGTATTTCCCCAAGGGCAGCGACTTCAGCAAGCTGACCGTCGAAGCCGTCAATCGGACAGTAGCGAGGATCAATCTACGCCCGCGCAAGCGCTTGGGCTGGAAGACGCCGTACGAAGTGCATACAGGGGTGAGCGTTGCACTTATGTGTTGAATTCAGGCCGTTATAGCTGGCTGAATCCGTTCGCGAGCAAGCTCGCTCCTACAAAATCAAAAACGCTGGAGCGCCCGCCACGCGGGTCCTGCACAAAATCCTTACATCTTTCTACAACTTCGATCCGTAGGAACAACGGGGTCTTACATCGCCTTCCAATAATCCGGTGGCATCCGTGCCCGAGCCACGGCCTCTGATTGATTGGAGATAACAATAATGATCCAACGTAGAGTTCCGCTCCGTCGCGCCCGCCGTTTCCCGGAGGTGCGCCATGTCTGAGCCCCATCACGCCACGAACGGCGAAAAAATCCAGCTCACCCGCGCGCTCAAGAGCCGCCACATCTTCATGCTGTCGCTGGGCGGCGTGATCGGCACCGGCCTGTTCATGGGCTCGGGCGTCACCATCAGCTCCGGCGGCCCGATGGGCGCCATCCTCGCCTACCTGGTCGCCGGCCTGCTGATGTACCTGGTGATGGTCTGCCTGGGCGAGCTGTCGGTACAGATGCCGGTCTCCGGCTCCTTCCAGGCCCACGCCACGCGCTTCATCGGCCCGGCCACCGGGTTCATGATCGGCTGGGTCTACTGGATGAGCTGGGCCTCCACCGTCGGCCTGGAATTCACCGCCGCCGGCATGCTGATGACCCGCTGGTTCCCCGAAGTGCCGATCTGGCTGTGGTCGGGCTTCTTCGTGGTCGTGCTGTTCTCTCTCAACGCTCTGGCCACCCGCGCCTTCGGCGAGGCCGAATACTGGTTCTCCGGGATCAAGGTTGCGGCCATCCTCGGCTTCATCGTGGTCGGCCTGCTGGTGATCTTCGGCGCCATTCCGCTGAACAGCGGCGAGGCCGCGCCGGGCCTGTCCAACCTGGTCGGCGACGGCCTGTTCCCCAACGGACTGTCCGCCGTGTTCGCGGTGATGATGACGGTGGTCTACGCCTTCCAGGGCTGCGAGATCATGGGCGTCGCCGCCGGCGAGACCGACCAGCCGGAAAAGAGCATCCCGCGCGCCGTGCGCAACGTGGTGTTCCGCGTGCTGATCTTCTACGTGCTGGCGATTGCCGTGCTGTCCTGCATCGTGCCGTGGAAGCAGGCCGGGCTGATGGAAAGCCCGTTCGTGCAGGTGTTCGACATGGTCGGCATTCCCTACGCCGCCGACCTGATGAACTTCGTGATCCTCACCGCGATCCTCTCGGTGGGTAACTCCGGCCTCTACGCGTCGACCCGCATCCTCTGGGCCATGTCCAAGACCGGCATGGCGCCGCGCAAGCTGTCCAAGCTCAGCGCCCGTGGCGTGCCGCTCTACGCGCTGCTGATCAGCCTCGGCTTCGCCCTGCTGTCGCTGCTCACCAGCGTGGTCGCCGCCGACACCCTGTTCATGGTGCTGATGGCGGTGAGCGGAATGGCCGGCACCGTCACCTGGATCGTCATCGCCTACGCCCAGTACCGCTTCCGCCGCGAGCACATGGCCAAGGGCGGCACCGTGGCCGACCTGAAATACGCAGCGCCCTTGTTCCCGCTGATCCCGCTGGCGTGCATCGCGATTTGCTGCTCGCTGTTCGTGTTCCTCGCCATGGACCCGACCCAGCGCCCGTCGCTGTACTGGGGCTTCGGCTTCATGGGTGCGTGCTACCTGGCTTACTACCTGCTCAAGCGCAAGCGTGGCCAGGTGTTGAGCGAGGAGGCGCTGCCGAGTATCGGCTGAGTCGTCCTGCATCGGAAAAGCCCCGCCTCGCGGGGCTTTTTCTTTGGCTCTTTGTAGGAGCGAGGGGGACGCCTAGTTCTTGCTCGCGAACCCGCCCAACTCCGGAACCGCCGGAAAATCTGTTCGCGAGCAAGCTCGCTCCTACAAGGATTCCACCGCTCCCGGAGGCGCAGGAGCGGACTCTGTCCGCGAAGGCCCGCAGGGCCGTTTGTTCGAAGTTGTAACAAGCTCTCGGGGAAAACCCTGTGGAAACCCCTCAGCCCCCGCGTCGCGCGGCCTTCCCGCCGTTCGGCGGCACGTTACAAGCCACCCATTCGGGTGGATTGCGAGCTTGCTGAACACTTGTTTAGTATTGGCTCCAACGCTTCATCCGCCTCAGCAAACGACTACAAGAACGAGGGCAGCATGACTCAGCCATCCCCGCTCAGCCGGGTCCAGGACGGTATCGCCTGGATCACCCTGAACCGCCCCGAGCAGCGCAACGCGCTCGACGTCCCCACGCTCAAGAACCTGCTGGCCCTGCTCGACGCCTATGAGGCCGATGCGGCCGTGCGCGTCATCGTGCTGACCGGGGAGGGCCGCAGCTTCTGCGCCGGCGCCGACCTCGCCGAATGGGCCGAGGCCGAAGCCCGTGGCGAACTGGAAACCTACGGCTGGACCGAAACCGCCCACGCCCTGATGCGCCGCCTGCACAGCCTGGACAAGCCGACCATCGCCGCCGTCAACGGCACCGCCGTCGGCGCCGGGATGGACCTGACCCTGTGCTGCGACTTCCGCATCGCCGGCGCCTCCGCGCGCTTCAAGGCCGGTTACACCGGAATGGCCTACTGCCCGGACGCTGGCGCCAGCTGGCACCTGCCGCGCCTGATCGGCAGCGAAGCGGCCAAGCGCCTGCTGTTCCTCGATGAACTGTGGAACGCCGAGCGCGCGCTGAACGCCGGCCTGGTCGGCGAAGTGGTCGCTGACGATCAATTGCAGGCTCACGTCGGCCAATTCGCCGCACGCCTGGCTGCCGGCCCGACCTACGCCTTCGGCCACACCAAGCGCCTGATCCGTGAAGGCGCCAGCCGCACCCTGGCCCAGCAGCTGGAAGCCGAACAGGCCGCCGGACTGCTCTGCGGCCGCAGCGAAGATGCTGCCGAGGCACTGCGTGCCGTGGCCGAGAAACGCTCCCCCCAATTCAAAGGCCGCTGACGGCTGCAGGTGATGTGATGGATTTCCAACTGACACAAGAACAGGAAATGCTCGTCGAGGCGGTCAAGGCTTTTGTCGAGAAGGAATTGCTGCCGTACGAAGAAGAAGTGGACCGCGCCGACGCGGTGTCCCCGGAGCTGGCCGCGAAGATTCGTGGCAAAGCCCTGGCGGCCGGCTTCTATGCCTTCAACATGCCCGAGGAAGTGGGCGGCGGCGGCCTGGACTACCTGTCCCAGGCGCTGGTCGAGCGCGAGCTGTCCAAGGTCTCCTGGGCGCTGCATGTGTTCGTCGCGCGCCCGTCCAAGATCCTCATGGCCTGCAAGGGCGAGCAGATCCAGAACTACCTGCTGCCGGTGGTGCAGGGCGAGAAGATCGACTGCTTCGCCCTCACCGAGCCGGGCGCCGGTTCCGACGCCAACTCGATCAAGACCCGCGCCGTGCGTGATGGCGAAGACTTCGTGATCAATGGCTCCAAGCACTTCATCAGCCATGCCGGCCACGCCGACTTCGCCATCGTCTTCGCGGTGACCGACACCTTCGAGCGCAACGGCAAGAAGCGCAACGCCGTGACCGCCTTCCTGGTGGACAAGGGCACCGCCGGCATGACCGTGCGCCGCGGTCCGAAATGCGTGAGCAACAAGGGCTACCACACCTACGAAATCTTCTTCGACGACTGCCGCGTACCGGCCTCCCAGGTCCTGGGCGAAGTCGACAAGGGCTGGGAAGTGGCCAACGCCTGGCTGACCGCCGGCCGTGTGATGGTTGCCGCCAACTGCGTCGGCCAGGCCCAGCGCGCGCTGGACCTGGCGCTGCAATGGTCCGCCGACCGCAAGCAGTTCGGCGCGGCCATCGGCAGCTACCAGGGCATCTCCTTCAAGCTCGCCGACATGGCCACGCAGATCCGCGCCGCCGAACTGATGACCCTGCACACCGCCTGGAAGATGGACCGCGGGACCATGACCGACGGCGAGGCCGGCATGGCCAAGCTGTTCGCCAGCGAAGTGCTGGGCAAGGTTGCCGACGAGACCGTGCAGATCTTCGGCGGCATGGGCCTGATGGACGAAGGCCCGGTGGAGCGCATCTGGCGCAACGCGCGCATCGAGCGCATCTGGGAGGGCACCTCGGAAATCCAGCGCCACATCATTTCCCGTGAACTGCTGCGTCCGTTGCTGCGCTGAATCCTTCGCTCCCTCTCTCTCTGGGAGAGGGTTGGGGTGAGGGATCGACATTGCCGAGACAAGACATGAAAAGAGAAAACCTCCAGCGCCTGTTGGCTCCCCGTCACGTCGCCTTCATCGGCGGCCGCAGCATGGCGCGCGCGCTCAAGCGCTGCGCCGAAGGCGGCTTCCCGGGTGCGATGTGGCTGGTCAACCCGCAGTACGACGAACTCGAAGGCGTGCCCTGCGTGCGCAGCGTCGCCGACCTGCCGGAAGGCCCGGACGCGGTTTTCGTCGCCACCAACCGCGACCTGACCCTGCAGGCCGTCGCCGAGCTGGCCGCCAAGGATGCCGGCGGCGCCATCTGTTATGCCTCCGGCTTCGCCGAGACCGGCGCCGAAGGCGAAGCGCTGCAGCGCCGCCTGCTCGAATCCGCTGGCGACATGGCCCTGCTCGGCCCCAACTGCTACGGCCTGCTCGACTACCTGCACGGCTCCGCGCTGTGGCCGGTGGCCCACGGCGGGCACATGGTCGAGAAGGGCGTGGCGGTGCTCACCCAGAGCGGCAACTTCGCCTACAACCTGTCCATGAGCGACCGCTCGCTGCCCATCGCCTACATGGCCTCGGTGGGCAACCAGGCGCAGCTGGGCGTGGCCGAACTGATGGACGTGCTGCTCGACGAGCCGCGCGTCACCGCCATCGGCCTGCACCTGGAAGGCCTGAAGAACGTTCCCGGCTTCGCCCGCGCCGCCTTCAAGGCGCTGCAGAAAGGCATCCCGGTGATCGCCCTGAAGACCGGCGTTTCCGAGATCGGTGCCGAGCTTGCGCTCAGCCACACCAGCTCCCTGGCCGGCTCCGATGCGCTGTACGACGCGCTGTTCGACCGCCTCGGCGTGATCCGCGTCAGCGGCCCGGTGAGCTTCATCGAAACGCTGAAAGCCGCCGCCTGCGGCAACCTGCCGGCCGGCCCCAGCCTCGCCGCGCTGGCCTGCTCCGGCGGTGACGCCGGGCTGATCGCCGACTACGCCGAACGCAACGGCCTGAGCCTGCCCAAACTGGTCGATGCCCAGCGTGCCGAGCTGGCGCAGGTGCTGCCCGACTACGCCAACATCGCCAACCCGCTGGACTTCACCACCGCCATCTGGGGCGACGGCCCGGCGCTGGAGCGCATGCTCGACAGCGCCCTGCAGACTGAAGCCGACGCCGCCCTGCTGGTGCTCGACTACCCCGGCGAAGAGACCGGCGAACGCCCGCAGTGCGATCTGCTGCTGGAGCTGTACTGCGCCGCGCTGGAGCGCCACGGCAAGGTCGGCTTCATCGCCTCCGCGTTGCCGGAACTGCTGCCCAGGCACGCCCGCGAACTGCTGCACTCCCACGGCGTCGCCGCGCTGCAAGGCGTGGAAGACGGCCTCGCCGCCTGGGGCCGCATCGCCCATTACCGCCAGCGCCGCGAAGCGCTGCTGGCCCGTGGCGAAGCCGCACTGGTGCCGCTCTGCCCGCAGGCGCTGGAAGGCGAAGGCCGCCTGCTGGACGAGTGGCAATCCAAGCAGGCGCTGAAACCTTTCGGCCTGCCGCTGCCACGCGCCGCGCTGAGCACTCCGACCCAGGCCCGTGAAGCGGCCGCCGATGTCGGCTTCCCGCTGGCGTTGAAAGTGGTCAGTGCGCAACTGCCGCACAAGACTGAAGCCGGCGGTGTGGCGCTCAACCTGCGCAACGAGGCGGCGCTGGAAGCCGCACTGTTCGATATGCGCGAGAACATCGCCCGCCACGCGCCCAAAGTGCCGTTCGATCAGGTGCTGCTGGAGCGCATGGCCAACCCGCCGCTGGCCGAGCTGATCGTTGGCATCAAGCGCGAGAACGGCTTCGGTCTGGCGCTGGTGCTGGGCGCCGGCGGCATCCTCGTCGAGCTGCTCAAGGACAGCCGCAGCCTGCTGCTACCGACCACCGACGCGGCGATCCGCGATGCCCTGCTGAGCCTGCGCAGCGCACCGCTGCTCACCGGCTTCCGTGGCCGCGCGCCGGTGAACCTGGAGGCGCTGGTCGAGGCGATCCGTGCGGTGGCCGACTACGCCTGCGAACACGTGGACAACCTGCTGGAACTGGACGTGAACCCGCTGCTGGCAGACGCCGATGGCGCCGTGGCGGTGGATGCGCTGATCCGCGTCGCCGAATGAGCACTCCGTGCCCTGTAGGAGCGAGCTTGCTCGCGAACAAACCCCGCTGCGGGGCGTGGTTCGCGAGCAAGCTCGCTCCTACAAAGAGCAATTCGGTACTTGAAGGACGAATACGAACGCTCCCCTCTCCCGCTTGCGGGAGAGGGGCTGGGGGAGAGGGTGGTGGGCCCGGAATTCGGTGCCACCGACAAGAGCCCCTCTCCCCAGCCCTCTCCCTGAAGGGAGAGGGGGTAAAAGCGGCGCACGCCGGACACTCGGCGTAGGCCCCCACGAGTAGGGCGAATAACCGCTTGCGGTTATCCGCCGAAGAACAGTTCGGGAGATCGTTAATGCAAAACGACAAAACCCTCACCGGCGGCCAGGCCCTTGTGCGCCTGCTGGCCAACTATGGCGTCGACACCGTGTTCGGCATTCCCGGCGTGCACACCCTGGAGCTGTACCGCGGCCTGCCCGGCAGCGGCATCCGCCATGTGCTGACGCGTCATGAGCAGGGCGCCGGCTTCATGGCCGACGGCTACGCGCGCGTCAGCGGCAAGCCGGGCGTGGCCTTCATCATCACCGGGCCGGGCGTGACCAACGCCGCCACCGCCATTGGCCAGGCCTACGCCGACTCGATCCCGATGCTGGTGATTTCCAGCGTCAACCACACCGCCAGCCTGGGCAAGGGCTGGGGCTGCCTGCACGAGACCCAGGACCAGCGCGCCATGACCGCGCCGATCACCGCATTCTCCGCCGTCGCCCTGAGCGCCGAAGACCTGCCCGAACTGATCGCCCGCGCCTTCGCCGTGTTCGACAGCGAACGCCCGCGCCCGGTGCACATCTCGGTGCCGCTGGACGTGCTCGCCAACCCCGTCGCGCGCGACTGGACCCATGAAGTCGTGCGCCGCGCCGGCCGCGGTCAGCCCAGCGCCGAGGCGCTCCAGCAGGCTGTGGATAAACTCAAGGCGGCCCAGCGCCCGATGATCATCGCCGGCGGCGGCGCGCTGCACGCCGCCGATGCCCTGGCCGCGCTGAGCGAGCGCCTGGCCGCGCCGCTGTTCACCAGCGTCGCCGGCAAGGGCCTGCTGGCACCGGAAGCGCCGCTGTCCGCGGGCGCCACCCTGTGCACCCAGGCCGGTTGGGACATGATCGCCGAGGCCGACGTGGTCCTCGCCATTGGCACCGAGATGGCCGACACCGACTTCTGGCGCGACCGCCTGCCGGTCAACGGCGAGGTGATCCGCGTCGATGTCGATTCGCGCAAGTTCAACGACTTCTACCCGAGCGCCGTGGCGCTACTGGGCGATTCGAAAGCCACCGCCGAAGCCCTGCTCGCTGCACTGCCGAGCGCAGCCCGTGACGCGGCGAAAGCGCAGTCGCGGATCGCCGAACTGCGCGCGCAGATCGACGGCGGCCACGCCCCACTGCAACGTATCCACAAGTCGATTCTGGAGCGCATCGCCAAGGTCCTGCCGGACAACGCCTTCATCGCCAGCGACATGACCCAGCTGGCCTACACCGCCAACTACCTGTACCCGAGCAAGGCCCCGCGCGGTTGGCTGCATCCCACCGGCTACGGCACCCTCGGATACGGCGTGCCGGCCGGCATCGGCGCCAAGTTCGGTGCGCCTGAGCGCCCCGGCTTGGTGCTGGTGGGCGACGGCGGCTTCCTCTACACCGCGCAGGAACTGGCCACCGCGACCGAGGAACTGGACAGCCCGCTGGTGGTGCTGCTGTGGAACAACGATGCGCTGGGGCAGATCCGCGACGACATGATCGGCCTGGACATCGAGCCCATCGGCGTCCTGCCGCGCAACCCGGACTTCGCCCTGCTCGGCCGCGCCTACGGCTGCGAGATGCGACAGCCGCAGAGCCTGGACGAACTGGAGCGCGACCTGCGCAGCGGCTTCGCCCATCCGGGCGTGACGCTGATCGAGCTGAAACACGCCTGCGCCCAGTAGGACCTGTTGCACCCGCCGGGGCCCCTGGGCCCTGGCGCCTTGAAGGATGAACACCATGCGCTACTCGAACTTCACCCAACGTATCGCCGGCGACGGCGCCGCCGCCTGGGACATCCACTACCGCGCCCTGGCGCGCATGGAGCAGGGCGACGACATCCTGCTGCTGTCGGTGGGCGACCCCGATTTCGATACTCCCGTGCCCATCGTGCAGTCGGCCATCGACAGCCTGCTGGCCGGCAACACCCATTACGCCGACGTGCGCGGCAAGCGTTCGCTGCGCGAAGCCATCGCCAGCCGCCATACCCAGCGCAGCGGTCAGGCCGTCACCGCCGATGACGTGGTGGTGTTGGCTGGCGCCCAGTGCGCGCTGTATGCCGTGGCGCAGTGCGTGCTCAACCCCGGCGACGAAGTGATTGTCGCCGAGCCGATGTACGTCACCTACGAAGCGGTGTTCGGTGCCTGTGGCGCCAAGGTCATCCCGGTGTCGGTGCGCTCCGAGCACGGCTTCCGCGTGCAGGCCGAGGACGTTGCCGCGTTGATCACCCCGCGCACCCGTGCCCTGGCCATCAACAGCCCGCACAACCCCTCCGGCGCCAGCCTGCCTCGCGCCACCTGGGAAAAGCTCGCCGAGCTGTGCGTGAACAATGACCTGTGGATGATCTCCGACGAGGTCTACAGCGAGCTGCTGTTCGACGGCGAACACATCAGCCCCGCCAGCCTGCCGGGCATGTCCGAGCGCACCGCGACCCTCAACAGCCTGTCGAAATCCCATGCCATGACCGGCTGGCGCGTGGGCTGGGTGGTCGGCCCGTGCGAGCTCTGCGCGCACCTGGAAAACCTCGCCCTGTGCATGCTCTACGGCTCACCGGACTTCATCCAGGACGCCGCCTGCACCGCGCTGGAAGCGAAGCTGCCGGAACTGGAAGCCATGCGCGAGGCCTACCGCCAGCGCCGCGACCTGGTGCTCGACTGCCTCGCCGATTGCGTCGGCGTGCGCGCCCTGCGCCCGGACGGCGGCATGTTCGTGATGGTGGATATCCGCGCCACCGGGCTCTCCGCCCAGGACTTCGCCGACGTGCTGCTGGATCGCCACGGCGTCTCCTTGCTGGCCGGCGAAGCCTTCGGCCCCAGCGCCGCCGG
Organism: Pseudomonas sp. AU11447; assembly: GCF_001672555.2. Lineage (NCBI taxonomy): Bacteria > Pseudomonadati > Pseudomonadota > Gammaproteobacteria > Pseudomonadales > Pseudomonadaceae > Pseudomonas > Pseudomonas sp. AU11447. Next base: position 9,507 of record NZ_LZDG02000013.1, read on the forward strand.
GCACATCCGCCTGGGCCTGGTGCTCGGCGCCGAGCCGCTGCGCGAAGCCTGCCGTCGCATCGCCCTGTGCGCCGCCGAACTGCTCCAGGAGAAACGTTATGCGTGATCGTTCTCAGCTCTACATCGATGGCGCCTGGGTGGCGCCGCAAGGGCAGGGCGTGGCCGAGGTACAGAACCCCGCCACCGAGGACTGCGTCGGCCGCGTGCCGCTGGGCGGCGAAGGCGACGTGAACCGCGCGGTGGACGCCGCCCGCCGTGCCTTCCCGGCCTGGTCGCAGACGCCGTCCCACGTGCGCGCCGGCTACATCCGCGCCCTCGCCGAACAACTGAAGAACCGCGCCGACGAAATGGCCGCGCTGATCACCGCCGAGCTGGGCATGCCGGTGCAGTGGTGCCGCATGGTGCAGGTCGATGGGCCGATCGAGGGCCTGGAAAGCTATGCCGTGATGGCCGCGCACATGGACGAAGTGCGCGAGGTCGGCAACTCGCTGATCGTCAAGGAAGCGGTGGGCGTCTGCGCCTTCATCAACCCCTGGAACTACCCGCTGCACCAGCTGATCGGCAAGCTCGCCCCGGCCCTGGCCGCCGGCTGCACCGTGGTGGTCAAGCCGAGCCAGGACACCCCGCTGCATGCCTTCCTGCTGGCCGACATGGTCCACGCCATCGGCCTGCCAGCCGGTGTGTTCAACCTGGTCAGCGGCCCCGGCTCCAAGGTCGGCGAAGCGCTGGCACGGCATCCGGACGTGGACATGGTCTCGTTCACCGGCTCCACCGGCGCGGGCGTCAAGGTCTCCGAAGCCGCGGCACCAACGGTCAAGCGCGTGTGCCTGGAGCTGGGCGGCAAGTCGCCGTTCCTGATCACCGCCGATGCCGACCTCGCCGCCGCCGTGCGCCATGGTGTGCAGGACGTGATGATCAACTCCGGGCAGACCTGCACCGCGCTCACGCGCATGCTGCTGCCGGCCCATCGCTATGCCGAAGCCGTGGAAATCGCCCGTGCCGAAACCCTCGCGCTGAAGATGGGCGACCCGCTGGACGCTGACAGCTTCCTCGGCCCGATGTGCTCGGGCAGCCAGCGCCGCACCGTGCTCGACTACCTTCGCGTTGGCCAGGAAGAGGGCGCGCAGCTGGTCTGCGGCGGCGCCGAACGCCCGGCGCGTCTGGAGCGCGGGCACTATGTGCAGCCGACGATCTTCGCCGGGGTGAACAACCAGATGCGCATCGCCCGCGAGGAAATCTTCGGCCCGGTGCTGTGCCTGATTCCCTATGCCGATGAAGCGGAAGCCATCGCAATCGCCAACGACTCGCCGTTCGGCCTGTCCAGCGCCGTCTGGGCGGGCGACCGCGAAGATGGCCTGCGCCTCGCCCGGCAGATGCGCGCCGGCCAATGCTTCGTCAACGGCGGTGCCTTCAACTACCGTGCGCCTTTCGGCGGCTACAAGCAGTCCGGCAACGGCCGCGAATGGGGCGAGCAGGGCTTGCACGAGTTCGTCGAGCTCAAGGCCATCCAACTCTGAGCGCCTGAACAGCACCCTCTCCCCAGCCCTCGGCTTTGGCATCCTGCGTCGCTCTACCTCCTGCATCCATGCAGTCGTCTCCCGCAAGCGGGAGAAGGAGCCAAGCGGTTCGGCGCGGCGGCGAAATCTCGCGGTGGCACGGGTAGCTCCCCTCTCCCTTCAGGGAGAGGGGCTGGGGGGGAGAGGGTAGCCACGAGCCCCGAAGTCAGATCATCAAGGAACTCCCATGAACGTACTGATCGTCCACGCCCACAACGAACCGCAATCCTTCAGCACCGCGCTGTACCAGCTTGCCGAGGAAACCCTCCGCGGCCAGGGCCACGAAGTGCAGGTCTCCGACCTCTACGCGATGAACTGGAACCCGGTGGCCAGCGCCGCCGACTTCGGCGCCCGCGCCAACCCCGAGTACCTGGTCTACGCCCTGGAACAGCGCGAAGGCGCCAAGGCCAAGACCATCGCTGCCGACATCCAGGCCGAGCTGGACAAGCTGCTCTGGGCCGACCTGGTGATCTTCAACTTCCCGATCTACTGGTTTTCCGCGCCGGCCATCCTCAAGGGCTGGTTCGACCGCGTGCTGGTCTCGGGCATCTGCTACGGCGGCAAGCGCTTCTACGACCAGGGCGGCCTTGCCGGCAAGAAGGCGCTGGTGACCGTGACCCTCGGCGGGCGCGACCACATGTTCGGCGACGGCGCCGTCCACGGTCCGCTGGAAGACATGCTGCGGCCGATCCTGCGCGGCACCCTGGCCTACACCGGCATGAGCGTGCTGCCGCCGTTCGTGGCCTGGCATGTGCCCTACATCAGCAACGACGCGCGCCAGGACTTCCTGCGTCAGTACCAGGATCGTCTGCAGAAGCTGGAAAACGACCAACCGCTGGAGTTCGTGCGCCTGGAGCAGTTCGACGAGCGCCTCTACCCGCTGCCGCGCTGAGGGCTTTCCTGTAGGAGCGAGCTTGCTCGCGAACAGATTCCCGGCGACTCCGCAGTGAAGTGTATTCGCGAGCAAGCTCGCTCCTACAAGGGCAGCTAGCGCTGGAGAAACGAAAAAGGGCGGCCATCCGAAGAAGGCCGCCCCTGGAGAAAGAGTCAGTCGCTGCAGCCAGGTATGCGCGGGGGAGAGGGCCGTCGATTGGTGTATCGGCGGCCGTACGATGAGCCTGGTATGCCCAACGTTGCTGCAGCGACTTGTCCGGCACTATACGTGGTAACAATCGCTAAAAAACGACCCTATACTGCGATTCAGTTTTGCGGCGCGGACAATAATTGTCGTCGTTTCCTACAAGACGGATAAGCAGGGGGAAGGATGGACGTACTTCACGCGATGCGGGCTTTCGTCCGGGTGGTGGATGCTGGCAGTTTCACCGCCGCCGCCAACGCCCTGGGGTTGTCCACCGCCCAGGTCTCGCGCGTGGTTTCCGACCTTGAAGCGCAACTTGAAGCCCGCCTCCTGCACCGCACGACAAGGCGCCTGGCGCTGACCGAAACCGGCGAGCGCTACCTGCTGCGCTGCCGGGAAATCCTCGCCGACGTCGAAGAGGCGGAAGCCGAGGCCAGCGGCGCGCACCTCAAGCCGCGCGGCCGGCTGCGCGTGCACTCGCTCACCGGCCTCGGCCAGCAACACCTGATCCCGCTGATCTCGCGCTACTGCGAGTCCTTTCCCGAGGTCTACATCGAGCTGACCCTGGCCCAGCGCCAGCCGGACATCCTCGAGGAAGGCCAGGACGTGGTGATCACCCGCGACCGCGAACTGCCCGACTCCGAGTTCGTCGCCCAGACCCTGGGCACCATCTACAGCGTGCTCTGTGCCAGCCCCGAATACCTCAAGCGGCGCGGCACCCCGACCAGCGTCGCCGACCTGCACCAGCACCAGTGCCTGCGCCTGCAGGACCCGACCTTCCCCGAAGGCTGGGCTTTCGAGGAGGGCAATGAGGAGAGCGTGATCCGCCCGCGCGACACCTTCATGGTCAACGTTGCCGAGGCGCTGACCGGCGCAGCTGCCGCCGGTATGGGCATCTGCCTGCTGCCCAGCTATGTCGCCGCGCCCGCCCTGCGGCGTCGCTCGCTGGTGCGCGTGTTGCCCCGGCACAGCCTGCACGTGAGGCACATCTACGCGCTGTACCCGTCGCGACGCTTCCTCGACGCGAAGATCCGCACCTGGGTCGAGTTCCTCAAGATGGAATTGCCGAAGATGTTCGAAGAGGACGAAGCAGCGCTCAACGATCCCGTCAACTGGGCATAAGGCCATCTCGGACCTTGGGCGCTGGCGCGGCAGATCGTCGCAGCCGCTCTATATCAACGTTCTCGGATGATCGCCGCGGATTGTTGCTTTTTAGGCAATGCTTTGTTGGTTAGCTAGCTATTTTTCTACTCACTGTTGCGCCGTAACCTTTCTTCAACCCCGACCAATCGGGTGTTCAGAAAGGATCACCGTCATGTCCCGTTCGCTTTATGTTGCTGCCCTGCTGTCCGTCTGCTCGCTGTCCTTCACTCAGCTGAGCTTCGCCGAAGAATCGCGCCTGATGACCGACAAGATGGTCAAGGCCAACGAAGCAGTGATCGCCCAGCAGCAGGCCCAGTCCGCCGAGCAGACTGCCAAGGCCGCTGCCAGCAGCAACGCCGATTCCTGATCGGCCGCTTCCCCCGGGAAGTCCGGAGCGTGAGCCGGGCTTCTCAACACCTTGCGCCGCATACGATATGCGGCGTTTTTTTGCCTGCGTTTCCGCCACCGGAAGGCGACTGTTACAGATGCTGTAACAGTCTTTCGCCGCCAGTGATCTGTATTCCTGTCTGATCGGTCAATATACTTGACCCAACAGCGCGGCTTTCGAGCAGCGCTGTTACCGGCCTCACCGCCGGCAAGCTTCCCGACGCCGATTCTTGATTGCTCCAGATCGACGTCCGTCTCAAGGCCGCTGCTGTCAGCGGCCTTTTTTTATGCGCTGTGGAAAAGCGCCGGCGGGCTGGTAGGCTGGGCACACTCCGCGCCGCAGGCCGGATTCGACAAGGATGCCGAGATGACCAGTGACAATCCCTTTGCGACACCCCAGGCACCGCTCACCGCGCCGCTCGATGCTGTGGCGCCGGTCGGCCGCGAGCCCCTGCAGTTCGTCGCCGCCATGATCGTGGCCGCGGCCGTGGTGTTCTTCGGCAGCAATGCCGTGCAGTGGATACTCAACCTGGGCAGCTACCGCGAACGCCTGCCGCAGTACTTGCCGACCATGCTGGCGAACTGGCTGGGTGGGCTGGTGTTCTATGCCGCAGCGGTCCTGCTGCTGGTGCATTACCAGCGCGAGCGCCACGGTATCGCACGCTTCCAGCCGCTGGCCGGACTGTTGGTAGGCTTCGGCGTGGCCTATCTGATCGCGACCATGGTCGTCAGCACCGCCGTGTCCTACCTGAGCGTGTCCTTCTACCAGTGGGCGTTCGAGCAGGGCTCCCGGACCCTCTGGATAGCCCTGTATGGCCAGGTCAATTCGCTGATCAACCTGGTCCTTGGCTGCCTCCTGCCGCTCTGGCTGGTCCTGCACCTGGCGCGCTCGCGCTGTGAGCCGATGGCACCGGGCCAGGCCGCCGCGCTGCCTTCCTGGCATGTGGCACTGGCGGTTGCGCTGTGCTTCACCGCGGTGATCTACAAGCTGGTCACGGCACTCGGCTACGGGGTGCTCTACCTGTACAGCGGCGCTGACGGCTGGCAGTCAGTATTCATGCTGTCGAGCTGCGTACTGCCTTTCGTCATCGTCATGACGGCCGTGCGGACTCGCCTGCCCGCCCGGCTCTCGCGCTTCGCCGCTGGCCGCGTGCTGGCCTGCGCGCTGGTGCTGCTGGCGTTGTGGATGGTCGCTATCGTGCTGGCGTCGGTCCTAGTGGCCTTCGCCGCCTACAGCTCGCTCAACTCCAGCAACCTGCCGCTCTACCTGCTGCCTCCAGCGATCCTGCTGCTCGCACTGCTCTGGCCGCTGGCGCGCTGGTGTACCGGCTGGTTCTTCGCCGAGCAGATGGCGGCTGCCGCGCCCCGGTAGCCCTCTGTCGATTGCTGATGCCCGGCACAATAGTCATCAGCAGCAAACTTTCAGGATCCCGACAAGTGCAGGAAAGCCCATTCAGTACCCCCCTGGCCGAACTGGGGGAAGAGGCGGAGGCCTCCGTGCCAGCGCTCTGGCAGCCATATCTCGTGGTGGCAGCGATGTTTCTCGTCGGCATGGGCGCCATGCTGTTGGATACACTGCGACGCTGGAGCGAAGGCGCCCCAATAATGCGGCTGTTGTCGGATGCACCGGATTTGCTTGGGCCCTGGCTGTCTTCGCTGGTGGCCAGCGCAGCGGTGGTCGTGCTGTTCATGCAGGCACAGCGCGAGCGCCATCGGATTCGAAAATTCATGCCCCTCGTGACACTGGCAGTGGTCTTTGCGGTCTTGCAGGCGCTTGCGATGGAGTTGTACCGCGCATTCCTCCTGGGCAAGATCCAGGGGATCGCCCGTCTGCTGAACGAGCTCAGTGACTTCTCGATGTTCGTCATCCCGGCCGTACTGATTGTCGGCACGTTGGCGCACCTGCTGCTCTGCCTTGTTCCTCTGTGGATCCTGCTGGCGGCCATCCGGTCGCGTTGTGCGCGCCAGCATCTGACAGAGCCGTTGCCGATTCCGCGGGTGCACGTTGCATTGGGTGTAGCGCTGGGCTTTTCTGCACTCGCCGCGAAGCCGCTGTCGGGTGTGGTGCGGGTATTTCTGCTCAACAAGGTGGGGCAGTGGGCGCTGGCGGTGGAAATTCTGTCCTGGCTGGTTCCTGCCACGGTGGTGCTGGCGTGCGTCTATCTGAAGCTTCCGCCATGGCTGCCCCGATATTCTACGGGCCGAATTCTGCTCGCAGCCGTAAGCACTTTCTTCGGCTGGGTTTGCATCACCGCCATGTTTGGTCTGCTGGGCTACGTCTTTTTCCATGAAGCCGTGATGCGTCTGCAGGCTTCCAGCGGTCTGCCCCTCGTCGCGTCAATCGCGATCCTCGGGCCGTTGCTTCTGCTGGTTCATTGGGCTTGCATAGGCGCCCTCTGGTTGACCCGGCGCACGAAGTCCGAGCCGTTGCCGGCTCAGTCCTCGCCCAGGTAGTCCCCACGGCTCAGCCCGTGGCGCTGCATCTTCTCGTTGAGGGTGCGGCGCGGCAGGCCGAGCAGTTCCATCACCGCCTTGATGTCGCCCTTGCACTGGCCCAGCGCCTGGCGGATGCACTGCGCCTCGTAGGCTTCCATGCGCTCGAACAGGCCGTTGCCGGCGGGCGCTTCCGGCAGCTCGGCGCGGTCCAGGCCGAGCACGTGGCGCTCGGCGGCGTTGGCTAGTTCGCGGACGTTGCCCGGCCAGTCGTGGGCGAGCAGGCGGGCCAGTTGGGTTGCCGAAAGCGGCGCAGCTTCGCGGCCGAACTTCTCGCTGGCCAGCAGCGCGTAGTGCTCGAACAGCAGCGGGATGTCCTCGCGGCGTTCGCGCAGGGGCGGCAGGCGCAGCTCGGCGACGTTCAGGCGATAGACGAGGTCCTCGCGGAAGCGCCCGGCGCGGGCCTCTTCCAGCAGGTCCGGCTTGGTGGCGGCGATCACCCGCAGGTCTACCTTGATGCTCTGGTTCGAACCCAGGCGTTCCAGCTGCTGTTCCTGCAGCACGCGCAGCAGCTTCACCTGCTGGGCCAGCGGCATGCTTTCGATCTCGTCGAGAAACAGGCTGCCGCCGTTGGAATGCTCCAGCTTGCCGATGCGCTTGCTCTGGGCGCCGGTGAAGGCGCCGCTTTCGTGGCCGAACAGTTCGGTCTCGAACAACTGCTCGGGAATCGCCGCGCAGTTCAGCGCGACGAAGGGCTTGCCGGCGCGCGGGCCGAAGTCGTGCAGGCAACGCGCGACCAGCTCCTTGCCGCTACCGGTGTCGCCACGGATCAGCACGTTCACCGGCGTACCGGCCAGCGCCATGATCTGCCGGCGCAGGGTTTCCATCGGTCGCGAGACGCCCAGCAGGCGCGATTCGATCTGGTCCTTGAGTGCCGCCTGTTCGCGCAGCTGGCGGTTCTCCTGCACCAGCCGGCGTTTCTCCAGGGCGCGGCGCAGGCTGTCGAGCAGGCGTTCGGGGGTGAAGGGTTTCTCGATGAAGTCGTAGGCGCCCTGGCGCATCGCCTGCACCGCCATGGGCACGTCGCCGTGGCCGGTGACCATGATCACCGGCAGGTCGCGGTCGAGCTGCTGCAGGCGGTCGAGCAGGGCCAGGCCGTCGGTGCCGGGCATGCGTACATCGCTGATGACCACGCCGGGCAGCTCGCGGGCGACGCTTTTCAGGCACTCGTCGGCGCTGCTGCACAGGCGCACTTCGAAACCGGAGAGTTGCAGCCATTGCTGCACGGCGTCGCGGATGGCGGCTTCGTCGTCGACGAAGAGAATGGTCTCGCTCATGGTCTGGATTCTTCGCTGGCGGCCGGCAGGCTGAGCCGGAATACGGCGCCGCCGGAGGGCTGGTTGGCGGCGCCGAGGCGCCCGCCGAGTTCGTGGACGATGCCGTAGGATACCGCCAGCCCCAGGCCCAGTCCTTCGCCCACCGGCTTGGTGGTGAAGAAGGGGTCGAAGACGCTGGCCAGGTGCGCCTCATCGATGCCCGGTCCGTTGTCGGCGACTTCCAGGCACCAGTGCTCGCCGTCGCGGCGCAGGGTCAGTTCGATGCGTGGCTGGGCGCTGTTGGCCACTGCGTCCAGGGCGTTGCGGATCAGGTTGACCAGCACCTGCTCCAGGCGGATCGCGTCGCCCAGCACCCAGGCCGGTGACTCCAGCGCCTGGCGGATGTCCACGCCTTCGGTACGGATGCGCACGGCCAGCAGTTGCAGCGCCTGCTCGACCACGTGGCCCAGCTCGATGCGTTCGCGCAGGCCGCCGGGTGTCTTGCGGGCGAAAGTCTTCAGGTGCCCGGTGAGCGCGGCCATGCGCTCAAGCAGTTCGTCCACGCGCACCAGCGCGGCGCGGGCGTCATCCTGGCGGCCGGCGTCCAGCAGCAGGCGCACGCTGGCCAGTTGCATGCGCTGGGCGGTGAGCGGCTGGTTGATTTCGTGGGCCAGCGCGGCGGACATCTGCCCCAGCGCCGCCAGCTTGGCCGCTTGCACCAGGCCGTCCTGGGCAGTGCGTAGGGCGGCGGTGCGCTGCTCGACCAGGCGCTCCAGTTCTTCCTGGTTGCGCTGGCGCAGGCGGGCCAGGCGCCGTCGCTGCTGCAGCCAGAGGACGAGGAATACCAGTGCCATCCACGCACCGGCGGCGGCCAGGCGGGCGCTGGTGACGTCCGACTGCACGCCGCGGGTGTCGCGCAGCAGGTGCAGGGTCCAGTCTTCTTCCGGCAGGCCGACCGATTGCCAGAGGTAGTCGCCGCTGATTTCCTGGCCGTCGACACGCACCATGCGCGCATGCTCGCCAAGGCTTTCCAGCGTCCGGTGCGGCAACGCGCTGAGCGGCTGCCTGTGGTACTGGCGGGTATCGGCCAGTTCCGCGCGGGCCACCGCGTCCAGCGGCATCAGCTCGCGGTAGCGCCAGCGGGGGTGATTGGCGAGGAACACCACGCCCTTGCTGTCGCTCACCAGCACCACGTCCGGGGTCTGGCTCCACTGCCGTTCGAGGTCGGGAAACTCCAGCTTGACCACGATGGCGCCGAGGAAGGTGCCCGCGTCGTCACGCAGTGCGTTGGACAGGAAGTAACCAGGAATGCCGGTGGTCACGCCGACCGCGTAGAAGCGCCCGGCGCCCTGGGCGATGGTCTGGCGAAAGTACGGACGAAAGCTGTAGTTGTGGCCGACGTAGCTGGTCGGCAGGTTCCAGTTGCTGGCGGCCACGGCGAGGCCGCTGCGGTCCAGCAGCTCCAGCGTCGATGAGCGTGCCGCGCCGTTGATTTCCTGCAGCTTGAGGTTGAGCCGGTGCTGCACTTCGTCCGTCAGCGGGCCGCGCATGGCCGCGCGCAGTTCCGGGTCCAGCGCCAGCACGGAGGGAATGCTGCGGAAGCGCTCGATCAGGGTATGCAGGGAACTGGCGTAGAGGCCCAACTGCTCGTGGGCGGTTTCCGCCTCGGCGAGCAGCGCGCGGTGCCGCGCCTTCTCGCCCGCCCAGAACACCGACAGCACCAGCCCGGCCAGCAGGAGCAGGCAGATCAGCAGCAGGCGAAGAGGGCGGGTAGGCGACATGTTCGACGGTGTTCGACCAAGGGTCGGCGACAATAGCATGACCGCGCGCTGGTCCGGCGCCCCGCTGCCTCGCTAAACTGCCGCATCCCGATGGAGAGCTTCGATGCAGTTGTCGTCCTGGACCCACGAAGGGTCCGCCGGTTTCACCCTGCGCGGCTGGCGCAGCGAGCCCAGTGGCAAGCCGCTGCTGCACTTCCTGCATGGCAATGGCTTCTGTGGGCGTGCTTACGAGCCGATGCTGAAAGTCCTGGCGGAGGATTTCGACCTCTGGCTGTGCGACGTCCAGGGCCACGGCGACAGTGACCACGGCGGGCGTTTCCATGGCTGGAACCGCAATGCCGAGATGGCGGTGGAGGCCTTCCAGGCCGGCAACAAAGCCTTTGGCGACGTGCCGCACTACGCCGCCGGGCACAGCTTTGGCGGCGTGCTCACCAGCCTGATCCTCGGCCGGCATCCCGAGCTATTCCGCCGCGCGGTGCTGCTCGACCCGGTGCTCTTTACCCCGGCAATGATCGGCGTGATGGCGCTCTCCGAGGTACTCGGCCTGCACAAGCGCCGCACCATGGTGCAGAAGGCGCGCTCGCGGCGCAGCCAGTGGCCGGACCGCGAGGCGGCCTACGCCGGCCTGCACGGCCGCGGCATCTTCAAGGGCTGGACCGATGCTGCGCTCCGGGCCTACGTGGAGAACGCGATGAAGCGCACCGAAGCAGGTGTCGAACTGAAATGCCGGCCCAGCCGCGAGGCGGAAATCTTCAGTTCCTTCCCCAAGCGCCTGTGGCCGTCGCTGGGCAAGGTGGTGACGCCGACCCAGGTGTTGTTCGGCGAGCGCACCTACCCGTTCGTGCCCAAGTCGGTGGCACGCTGGTGCGCTTCGAACACGGTGGTGAGTGGCCAGTGCGTCGACGGTGGCCACTGCTTCATGCAGGAGTTTCCCGAAGACAGCGCCGAGCGAGTGTCGCGCTTCCTGCTGGGCCACGAATGAACGACCCGGCCCGCGAATCCGTCTGGCTGGCGCTGTCCGAGCTGTGGCTGGACACCGAGCTGGACGACAGCGGCCGGGCCGCCATCGCTCGGACCCTGGCAATCAGCGGCTACCTGCCGGAAGAACTGGAGGCGATTTATCGCCTGGAAGTGGCGCCGGTGGTCTGGAGCAATAGCTGGGTGACGGCGGGGGTGTGGGACGGCTTCGATCCCGACTGGCTGTTCGAGGGCTGCCGGCGCAACCAGAAGCGGCGCTATTCACTCTGGCATCGCGGGCGCTGCCGGCTGCTGCGCAAGGCCATGACGGCGGCGGTGGAAGAGGACTGGCGGAAGATCCGCGCGCAGCTCTAGTCGCCGACCTTCTTGCCCTGGTGCGCGCGGCGCCATTCGTCCAGGCGCACCACTTCTGCCTTGGCGCGCGGCGGTGCAGGGGTATCGTCGAAGACCGCGTCGACTATCTCTTCGTCCACCGGCTGGGCGGCGGGATGGAAGGTGGCGACCGGCGAGACCGGCATGCGCGGCTCGGGCTCCATGCGGAACGGCGCCAGCTCGACGCGGCCCAGGTGCTGGCCGAACATGGCGATAGTGCCGGCGTAGCGTTCCTGGCCGGTGGCGGTGAACTCGAAGGCGTATTCGCGGGCCAGGCGCAGGTTGCCCCGGCCGTCGCGCTGGAAGCGGAAGCGCTGCAGGGCCATGGCGTCATCGAGCAGTTCCACGCCCTCGCGCGCGCAGTGCTGCTTGGCCAGGGCCAGCGCACGCTCGCGGATGCCATGGGCGCGCCACCACCAGGCGGCGCCCGCGACAACCAGCATGAAAATGAAAAGATTGCCCAGGTCCACTTCGGCTTCCTCGGAATCGGCGCATCAGCTTACTCACTCCGCCGCCGGGCGGCGAGAGGGGGATGTTCACAGCGTGTGAATTGCGCCCCATACTGCCCCATTCTGTAGCAGGACACCGTTATGTCGCGCACTCCCCACGTTCTCGCCATCCAGTCCCACGTCGTTTTCGGCCACGCTGGCAACAGCGCCGCCGAGTTCCCCATGCGACGCGTCGGGGTGAACGTCTGGCCGCTGAACACCGTGCAGTTCTCCAACCATACCCAGTATGGCCACTGGACGGGCCAGGTGCTGCCGCCGGAGCAGATTCCGGCACTGGTGGACGGCATCGCTGCCATTGGCGAGCTGGGCAATTGCGATGCCGTGCTGTCGGGCTACCTGGGCAGTGCGGCGCAGGGCCGTTCGATCCTCGAAGTGGTGCGCCGTATCCGCGAGGTGAACCCGCGTGCGGTGTACCTGTGCGACCCGGTGATGGGCCATCCGGAAAAGGGCTGCATCGTCGCCCCGGAAGTCGGTGAGTTCCTGCTCCACGAGGCCGCCGCGGTGGCTGACTACCTGTGCCCGAACCAGCTGGAGCTGGACAGCTTCTGCGACCGCCAGCCGACCTCCCTGGAAGACTGCGCGGCGATGGCCCGTGGCCTCCTCGTGCGCGGCCCGAAGGCGATCCTGGTGAAGCACCTGAACTACCCCGGCAAGCCGGCGGATGCCTTCGAGATGCTGCTGGTGACCCTCGACGAGACCTGGCACCTGCGCCGCCCGCTGCTGGCCTTCCCGCGCCAGCCGGTCGGCGTGGGCGACCTGACTTCCGGGCTGTTCCTCGCACGCCTGCTGCTGGGCGATGACCTGCGCACAGCCTTCGAATTCTGCGCCGCCGCCGTGCACGAAGTGTTGCTGGAGACCCAGGCCTGCGGCAGCTACGAGCTGGAGCTGGTGCGCGCCCAGGATCGCATTGCCCATCCGCGGGTGAAGTTCGAGGCGGTGAAGCTGGGGTGATCCGTACGGGGTTCTTGGGGAAGTCCTGCACTGGGCGTTCCCTCACCCTAGCCCTCTCCCAGAGGGAGAGGGGACTGTCATGAGCGGGTGGGTATGTCGAAGCTCGCCGGCTGACTCTGAGATATCCACAGAACACCGAACGGCCCCCTCTCCCTGTGGGAGAGGGCAGGGGTGAGGGCAAGCCCTTGCGCCGGAGGCTGACCTGTAGGAGCGAGGGGGACGCCATCGTTATTGCTCGCGAACCGCCCAGCGCCTGAACTGCCGGTGATTCCGTTCGCGAGCAAGCTCGCTCCTACGAAGAGCGGGTCAGAGCATGTACTTGCCCAGCAGCAAGCCGCCCACCACCATCGCGGTGAGCAGGCCGAACGCCAGCCCCAGGCGTTTCTCGATGGCCTCGCGCAGCGCCGGGCCGGCCCAGAACAGCAGGGCGCAGGTCGCCGCGAAACGCAGGGTACGCGCCACCACGCTCAAGGCGATGAACAGCACCAGATCGAGCTGGGTCACCCCGCTGGTGAGGGTGATCAGCTTGTAGGGCAGCGGGGTGAAGCCGCCGCCCAGCAGCACCATCAGCCAGCCGAGCTCGTTGTAGCGCTCGGCGACCTCGGCGAAGTTCTCCTGCAGCCCGTAGAAGGCGAGGATCGCCTGGCCCACCGTTTCGAACAGCAGCAGGCCGATGAAGTAGCCGGCGATGCCGCCCAGCACCGAGCTGACGATGCAGATCGCCGCATAGCGCCAGGCCTTGGCGCGGTTGGCCAGCACCATTGGCACCAGCAGTGCGTCCGGCGGGATGGGGAAGAACGAACTCTCGGCGAAGGTCACTCCGCCCAGTGCCAGCTCCGCCCGCGGATGGCCCGCCAGGCGCATGGTCCAGTCGTACAGCCGGCGCAGCATGGCGTCAGGCCGACTGCGGCAGGTGGTCGTCGCCCGGCGCCGCGGCGGCGTCCTCGCGTTCGACCCGCTCGACCATGCCGCGGGCGATCTCGCGCTCGCCCATGATCACCAGGCTGGCGCCGTTCTGCTCCAGGTAATCCACCTCGGCGTCGAAGTGGGCGCGGGCGATGATGTCCAGGCTCGGGTTGATCGCCCGCGCGTGGCTGGCGATGGTCCCGGCCTCGAAGCCGTTGGGAATGGCGATCAGCAGCCAGCGCGCCGAAGTGATGTTGGCCTGGGTCAGCACATCGGGATTGGCGGCATTGCCCACCACCACGCAGAGGCCGTGCTCGCGCAGTTCGGCGGCCTTCTCGCGCTTGTCCTCGATGACCACCACCGGCACCTTGTCCTTGCGCAGCCGCTCGCTCACCAGCGCGCCGACGCGGCCGTGGCCGATGAGGATCGCGTGGTTGTGCTCCAGCACCGGCGGCGGCAGGTCCTGGGGCTCCACCTGGACCACGCCGGGCTCGCTCTCGGCCTTCTGCTCCTGGCGCGCCTGCAGGCGGTCGATGGCGATGAACAGCAGCGGGTTGACCAGGATCGACAGGATCGCGCCGGCCAGCACCAGGTCGCGACCGGCTTCGGGCAGCAGGTTCAGGGTGACGCCCAGGCCAACCAGGATGAAGGAGAACTCGCCGATCTGCGCCAGGCTGGCGGCGATGGTCAGCGCGGTACTGTTGGGGTGGCCGAACATGCGCACGATGACGTAGGCCGCCACCGACTTGCCGAAGACGATGACCAGGAAGGTCGCCAGCACCGGCAGCGGCTCCTGGATCAGAATCGCCGGGTTGAACAGCATGCCCACCGAGACGAAGAACAGCACGGCGAAGGCGTCGCGCAGCGGCAGCGAGTTCTCGGCGGCCTCGTGGCTCAGCTCGGACTCGTTGAGGATCATCCCGGCAAAGAACGCGCCCAGGGCGAAGGACACACCGAAGATCACCGCCGAGCCGTAGGCGATGCCCAGCGCGATCGCCAGCACAGCGAGGGTGAACAGCTCGCGCGAGCCGGTCTTGGCGACGCGCTCCAGCACCCAGGGCACGAAGCGGCGGCCGCCGACGATCATCACCGCGACGAAGGCCGCGACCTTGCCCAGGGTCAGCAGGATCGGCATCAGCAGGCCGCCGTCGCCACCGTCGGAGGTGCCGCCCAGGGAGCCGGCCAGCGCCGGCAACAGGACCAGGGTGAGGACCATCGCCAGGTCCTCGACGATCAGCCAGCCGATGGCGATGCGCCCGCGCTTGGTGTCGATCAGCTGGCGCTGCTCCAGTGCGCGCAGCAGCACGACGGTACTGGCCACCGACAGCGCCAGACCGAAGACCAGCCCGCCGCCGAAGTTCCAGCCCATCATCCACGCAAGGCCCAGGCCGAGCAGGGTGGCCACGCCGATCTGCACCACCGCACCGGGGATGGCGATGGCTTTCACCGACAGCAGGTCCTTGAGCGAGAAGTGCAGGCCGACGCCGAACATCAGCAGGATCACGCCCAGTTCGGCGATCTCGACGGACAGCGCCTGGTCGGCGACGTAGCCGGGGGTGAACGGCCCGGCCAGCACGCCGGCGAGCAGGTAGCCCACCAGCGGCGAGATACGCAGGCGGTTGGCCAGGGCGCCGAGGACGAAGGCCAGCACGAAGCCGACGGCGAGGGTGGTCAGTAACGGGGTGTGATGCATGGTCTGGGCTCCGGGCACTCAGGGAGCGGCCGGACTGCGTATCAGCACCAGGCCGCTCGACGGTGGGTCACGGGGGCAAACCCGCGTGTGAAAAGTTTAGGCGTAGTAATGAATTCCTACCTTGCTTTCACGCAAGGGTAACCTGTTGACGCATTGGGAAATTTCCACGACACGCGGGATTTCTTTTCAGGAAATGTCGCGAACGTCCGTCATTCGTCGCGAAGCTCCTTGTAGCGCTGTTCCAGTTCCTGGCGAATTTGCCGACGCTGTTGCGCCTGGGCGAAGCGACGTTTCTCGTCCTTGGTCTGCGGGTCGAGTTGCGGCACGACGATCGGCGTGCGCTCGTCGTCCAGCGCCACCATGGTGAAGAAGCAGCTGTTGGTGTGGCGCACGGACTTCTCGCGGATGTTCTCGGTCACTACTTTCACGCCGATCTCCATGGAGGTGCGGCCGGTGTAGTTCACCGAGGCGAGGAAGGTGACCAGTTCGCCGACGTGGATCGGCTGGCGGAAGATCACCTGGTCCACCGACAGGGTCACTACGTAGTAGCCGGCGTAACGGCTGGCGCAGGCGTAGGCGACCTCGTCGAGGTACTTGAGCAGGGTGCCACCGTGGACATTGCCGGAGAAGTTGGCCATGTCGGGGGTCATCAGGACGGTCATGCTGAGCTGGTGGTTGCCAGGTTCCATGGAATTCTCGGGCAATTGTCTGGGGAAAAGGAAAGGGCCTCACTCTGGACAACCCGAGCGCGGCTGGCGACACAGTTTTTTCTATATCCCTGATTGGCCAGCGGCGCCAGTGGACCATTCGCCAGGGGTGTATCTGCCGTTCGAACAACGCCCTGAACGAAAACGGGCGACCCCTGGCCGCCCGTTCACGTCGCTGCGCTTCAGCGCCCGGCCGAGAGGCCGAAGTCGATGGCCAGGTCCGCACCGGTGATGGCTTCGGATTCCGGCTTGCAGAGGTACCAGACCAGCTCGGCGACTTCCTCCGGGCGGATGAAGCGTGCCACCTTGCCCTGTGGATAATCCTTCAGCAGCTCGCGCTTGTAGGCCGCCGGGTTGCCCTGGCCGTAGCGTTCGGCCTGGTAGTCGAGCATCGGCGTGGCGATGTCGGCCGGCGAGATGGCGTTGACCCGCACGCCGGATTCGGCGAGTTCCAGGGCCAGCGTGCGGGTGAGCATGGTCAGCGCCGCCTTGCTCGCACAGTAGGCAGCGGAACCGCGATAAGCCTGGCGGCCGGAGTCGCTGGAAATATTGACGATGCTGCCGTGGTTTTCCTTGAGGTAGGGCGTGGCGGCCTGGCACATGTAGAAAGCTGCCTTGAGGTTGACCCCCATGACCAGGTCGAAGTCGTCCTCGTTGAAGTCCTCCACCGGGCCTTCGCGCCAGACGCCGGCGGCGTTCACCAGGGCGTCGAGGCGGCCGGTGCGGGCGAGGATGTCGGACATCAGGCTGTGGCAGTTGTCCGCTCGTCGCAGGTCGCCGACGGCGGTGGCGTCCAGCGGTACTTGCGCGTTCAGCGCATGCAGGCCGGCTTTATCCACATCGGTGGCGGCGATGCGCCAGTGGCTTTGGGCGAAACGTTTGGCGATGGCTTTTCCGAGGCCACCGGCAGCGCCGGTGATCAGTACGACGGGAGTGCTCATTGTCTACGGGTTCTCCCTGCCTGAGAGAGGACGGCGGCCGGCAGGCAGACCGGCGGGCGCCGCATCGATCGCAGAGCGCCAGGCGCTCCGTGCAACTACAGACCAAGAAAAGACCAGAATCTTCACTCTGGCAGGGTAAATTTTTCGTAAGACTTTCGCGTGTCAGCGGGTGAGCTGATTGTTGGGCGCAAAATGGCGGATAACGCTTCGCGTTATGCGCCCTACGGGAGCCCAGGGGACATCTTACGTAGGGCGAATAACCGTTCACGGTTATCCGCCGTTTCGGTCAGTCGTTCAGGCGTGATGCAGATACCAGCGCCAATCCTGCTCGCCGACTTCGCCCATGAACTGGCGGAACTCTTCCCACTTGATCGCCAGGAACACCTTGAGGAATTCCTTGCCTAGCGCCTCGCGGGCCCAGGTGGAGGCCTCCAGCGCGCGCAGCGCGGTGAGCCAGTCAGTGGGGAGGAATTCGGTGGCCTGCTCGTAGCCGTTGCCGACAATGGGCGCGCCCGGGTCGATCTGCTCACGGATGCCTTCATGGATCGCCGCGAGGATCGCCGCCGCCGCGAGATAGGGGTTGGCGTCGGCGCCGCAGATGCGGTGCTCGATGTGCCGGCTCTTCGCCGGGCCGCCAGGCACGCGGAACGACACGGTGCGGTTGTTCACGCCCCAGCTCTTGGCCAGCGGCGCATAGCTGTTGGCCTGGAAGCGGCGGAAGGAGTTGGCGTTGGGGCAGAAGATCGCCAGGGAGTCCAGCAGGCGCGCCATCATGCCGCCGATGGAGTGGCGCAGCAGCGGGGTGCCGTGGATGTCTTCGCTGGCGTAGAGGTTGTTGCCCTCGGCATCCGCCAGGCTGACGTGCAGGTGCATGCCGGAGCCGGCGCGGTCGCCGAACGGCTTGGCCATGAAGCAGGCCTGCAGCCCGTGCTTGTTCGCCACGCCCTTCACCAGGCGCTTGTAGCGCACGCCTTCGTCGATGGCCTGCATGACGTCGAAGCGGTGTTCCAGGGTCAGCTCGACCTGGCCC
This sequence comes from Pseudomonas sp. AU11447, assembly GCF_001672555.2. Classification (NCBI taxonomy): domain Bacteria; kingdom Pseudomonadati; phylum Pseudomonadota; class Gammaproteobacteria; order Pseudomonadales; family Pseudomonadaceae; genus Pseudomonas; species Pseudomonas sp. AU11447. The sequence goes on from NZ_LZDG02000013.1 coordinate 27,288, forward strand.
GGGGCGTATTCGGAAATCGCCGTGCGTACCGGCAGGCCCTGCACTTCACACGCGTCGTAGAGGTCGTCGAGGAACGGCTGCAGTTGTTCCAGCTCGTAGACGCCATAGACCTGCGGCGCTTCCGGACGGATGCCGTTCATTTGCAGCGCCGGCTGCGGGCGGCCGTTGGCGTCGCGCTGCTTGTCCAGCAGGTAGAACTCCAGCTCCACCGCCATCACCGGGTGGAAGCCGTCGGCCTTCAGCCGGTCGACTACGCGGCTCAACGCCTGGCGTGGATCGGCCGGGGTGGCCGGCAGGCCCTGGGTCGGGTGCATGCTCACCTGCAGCTGGCCGGTGGGCGAGCTGCGCCAGGGTTGCAGGGTCAGGCTGCCGGGCAGCGGGTAGGTCCAGCAGTCGGCGTCGGCCACTTCCCAGACCAGCCCGGTGCCTTCGACGTCTTCGCCCTGCACGGTCAGCGCGAGGATCGAGCTGGGCAGCGGGCGGCCGTTGTCGTAGATCGCCAGCAGCTCGTCGCGGTGCAGCAGCTTGCCGCGCGGGATGCCGTTGGAGTCGATGATGAAGAGTTCGATGCTGCGCACGTCCGGGTGGGCGGCGAGGAAGGCTTCAGCTTCCTTTCGATCGGCGAATTGCATGGTGGTCCTCGGTGGGCGCGGGGCGCGCCGCAGAATGCTTGTCGTAGGAGCGAGCTTGCTCGCGAACGCTCTTTTGCAAATCCGCTGCGGGGCGGGTTCGCGAGCAAGCTCGCTCCTACAGGGGGAGTTTCAATCAGGCCTCACGCGCGCCGGGAATGGCCAGCAGCTCGGTGATGCCGGCATCCAGCGTCGCGATCAGGCGATCCACGTCCGCTGCGGTGGTGTCCGGGCAGCACAGGGTCATGTTGTGGAACGGCGTGATCAGGATGCCGCGGTTGATCAGGTACAGGTGCAGGGCCATCTGCAGTTCGTCATGGAACGCCGCTTCGGCTTCGGCGCCAGTGCGCGGGGAGATGGGGCAGAACTGGAATTCGCTGCGCGCGCCCAGCTCGGTCACCGACCACTTCAGGCCGTGCTTGGCGATCAGTGCGCGGAAGCCGTCTGCCAGGCGCTTGGCCAGCGGCAGCATGTGGTCGTAGGCCGCCTGGGTCATCACCTGTTCCAGGTTGGCACGCATGCAGTGCATGGCCAGGGCGTTGGCCGAGAGCGTGGTGCCCATGCCGCTATGGCCGTGGCCATGGCTGTCTTCCTGGGCGCTCTGGCGCGAGGCGGCCATGCGGTCGGCCATCTCCGCGCTGCAACCGAAGATGCCGCAGGGCACGCCGCCGGCGATCGGCTTGCCGACCACGAAGAAGTCCGGGTCGAGGTTCCACAGCTGGGTGCAGCCGCCGATATTGGTGGAGATGGTGTGGGTTTCGTCGATGATCAGCAGCGAACCGTACTTGCGCGTCAGTTCGCGGCACTTCTGCATGAAGCCCGGGTCGGGCAGGACCATGCCGATGTTGGTCATCGCCGGCTCGCACAGCAGGGCGCAGACGTCGCCCTGGGCCAGCGCGGCTTCCAGCGCCTCGACGTCGTTGAAGGGGATGGAACGGCTGTGCTGGGTCAGGTCGTAGGCCTGGCCGACCAGGCCGGAGCGGTGCACGGTTTCGCCGTCGCGGTAACGCACCATCACGTCGTCCACGGTGCCGTGGTAGCAGCCGTCGAACACCAGCAGGGTCTTGCGCTTGGTCACTGCGCGAGCCCAGCGCAGCACGTAGCGGTTGGAGTCGGTGGCGGTAGCGGTTACCTGCCAGTAGGGCAGGCCGAAGCGCGCGGCGAGCAACTCGCCGCAGACCACCGCGTCTTCGCCGGGGAGCATGGTGGTCAGGCCACGGGCGCCCTGTTCGGCGAGGGCGCGGGCGATCGGCGCCGGCGAGTGGCCGAACATGCTGCCGGTATCGCCGAGGCAGAAGTCCACGTAGTCATGGCCGTCCACGTCGTAGAAGCGGGCGCCCTGGGCGCGTTCGACGAACAGCGGGCAGGGCGTGGACCAGTCGGCCATCCAGTGCATCGGCACACCGGCGTACAGCGACTGGTGCGCACGCTCGGCGAGGGCGACGGACTTGGGGTTCTGTTCCAGGAAGCGCTGGCGCTCGCGGGCGGTGAAGAGATCCACGGCCTGTTGGGCAATTCCGCTGGCGGTCATGTTGCACACCTCGTTTGTTATTTCGCACATCTTCCATTTGTGATCACAAAAATGTCAATACAGCGAATCATCTGCCTGATAATCTGCCCTGTAACGAATTTTGTGATCACAGAATGGGGCCGTATCCATGCATGACGTCACGAACGTATCGCCCTGGGTCGGCCAGGTGGCCCTGGTCAGCGGCGCCGGCAGCGAATCCGGCATCGGTTTCGCCAGTGCCCGCCGCCTGGCGCGCAATGGGGTGAAGTTGCTGCTCACCGCCAGCAGCGAGCGCGTCCTGCTGCGGGCGGAAGAACTGTGCGGCGAAGGTTTCGACGTCCGCGCGCTACCGGCCGATCTGACGGACGAAGGCGATGTCCGCAGGCTGGCCGAATGGGCGCAGGCGCAATGGGGAAGGGTAGACGTGCTGGTGAACAACGCCGGCATGGCCATGCAGGGCAGCCCGGAACCCTTCGTCGAGCTGGCGGCGATGGACCTCGCGACCTGGAACCTGTCGCTGGCGCGCAACCTGACCAGCGCCTTCCTGCTCACCCGCGCATTGTTGCCGGGCATGTTGGAGCGCGGCTACGGACGCATCGTCAACGTCAGCTCCACCACCGGCACGCGGGCCAGCAATCCGGGAGAGTCGGCCTACAGCGCGGCCAAGGCCGGAATGCTCGGCATGAGCATGGGGCTGGCGCTGGAAGTGGCGCAGCGCGGGGTGACGGTGAACAGCGTGGCGCCGGGCTGGATTGCCACCGGCTCCAGCAGCGAAGAAGAAATCCAGGCCGGGCGGCGCACGCCGCTGGGTCGTTCCGGGCGACCGGAGGAGGTGGCCGCCGCCATCGCCTTCCTCGCCTCGCCCGAGGCCAGCTACATCACCGGCGAAGTGCTGGTGGTGGATGGCGGCAACTGTCTGATCGAAAACAAGGGATAAGCGAGATGAAGCACGACTGCAGCCTGACCTTCGCCCAACTGCCGGCGCCGCCGGCCGGGCGGGAGTGAAACCATGGCCGACAACCTTCAGGAACAGCTCTACCAGAACCTGCGCCAGGCCCTTTTGAGCGGGCGCTTCCAGCCTGGCGAGCGGCTCAAGATCCGCGACCTGGCTGACGAATGGGGAACCAGCCCGATGCCGGTCCGCGCCGCCCTGCAACGCCTGGTGGCAGAGGGCGCGCTGGAAGGCGAACCGCAACGCTCGCTACGGGTACCGGTGATGACCCGCGAGCGCTACCTGCAGATCCTGCAGGTGCGGCAATCCCTGGAGGGGCTGGCGGTGGAGGATGCGGCGCGGCACCTGCGGCCCGCCGACATGGCCGTGCTGCGTGATTGCACCGAGCGCATGGAAAACGCGCTGAACGCCCGTGACGTGCATGGCTACCTGGAAGCCAACAGCCTGTTCCACCTGACGCTCTACCGCGCCTGTGGCAACCCCACGCTGCTGCGCATGATCGAGGCGCTGTGGCTGCAGGTGGGGCCGTTCTTCAACCGGCTGTTCACCGAGGCCGACCTGTCGCTGCGCCTCAACGACTTCCACGAAGACACCCTGCAGGCGCTGGAGCGTGGCGATGGCGCAGGCGCGCGCAAAGCCATCGAACAGGACCTGGGCTACTGCGGCCAGTACCTGCTCAATCTGCTGGAGCTGGAAAGCGGGGGAAGGCTGGGGGCCCGTTGAGATTTCACGGTCGGCGGGCAGCGTCAGAAAGGGCGTATCCGTGTATCGGATGTGTCCGCTAGGAATGCGGCCGCTCTCGCGCGAGATTCGGCAGCCACTTCACTATTTCGAGCTTGCCCGTGACCATTCCTTTCTGGCGGAACATGGCTGTCCCGGCATGCCTGCTGGGCGGCCTCTACATCCTCAATCCCTTGGGCGTGCCGAGCCAGGACCCGCGCCTGCGACTGCTGGGTGGCTCGACCTTTTCCATCAAGTCGTCGTCAATGACGCCGGGTCTGCAGCCGGGCGATTACATCCTGGTCAACGCGGCCACTTATGCCTTTGGCGAGCCGGCCGACGGTGAGGTCGTGGTGTTCCGGCCGCCGGACAATCCGGCGCAGATCTACATCAAGCGTATCGCCGGCCGCCCCGGCGATCGCCTGAGGATCACCGGCGGGAAGCTGTTCGTGAATGGCCGGGAAGTCACCCAGTCCTACCTGGATGCGAGCCAGAACCAGCGCGAGGACTCGCGCCGGATGCAGGAGCAGGTTGTCCCCGAAGGTCAGTACTTCATGCTCGGCGACAACCGCGACAACTCCCAGGACAGCCGCTACTTCGGCTACGTGCCCAGGGCCAACCTGATCGGTCGCGCTGCGTACGTCTGGTATGCGAAGGATTCCACGCGGATCGGCCCTTTGCGCTAGAGGCCAGATAGGACGCGACTGGCGCTCTTCACGGCGTCTTGATGAAGCGGACGTTGTCCTTCTTGATCAGGATCGTCTCGCCGTTCAACTGCTCGAACTCGTAGTAGTCATTGTATTTGTCGTAGTCGGAGTGATCCTTCACCAGGATTTCGCTGCCGTCCTGCAGCGTCACCACGGCCTTGTCGGCGCATCCGGCGAGGCCGAGCAGCAACAGGCAGGTGAACAAGGCTTTCAACTTCATAGTTTCTCCACGGGGCATCGTACCCGCCCGGGCAGCAAGGGCTGGAGGTACGCTGGGTTGCCTGTGTGACCATGGAAGTTTCAGGAAATTCCGACATGGGGCTTCAAGTATCGAGCCATACGTCGCGTGCCCAGGTCCAGACGGAGTCCCAGGTTTCCTCGGTGAGCTCGCCGTCGGCCCAGAGAATCACCTCGCCGTCCTCGGCGACCGCGTAGTAGTCGTCACCGTCGGCGCAGAGCGGGATCAGCTCGCGCGGCAGGCCATTGGCCCAGGCCACGGCCGCGACTTCCGGCAGGTAAGTGTGGGACTGTGGATCGGTCGCCGTGACGGGTTCCAGGCGGCCATAGACGACGTCGCTGACCAGCAGGAGGAATTCGCGGAATTCCGACGGAATGCCGATCAGTAGTGCTTCCTCGATCTCCACCAGCAGTTCTTCGTCGGGCAGTTCCAGCGGTACCGGAACCGGCTCGTTCGCTTCACGCAGTTTCTCGATCACATCTTCCACAGACGGGGCCTCTCTATATTCGACGAATGGCGCGCTTTATACAGTAGTAGCCGGCCCTCCGCGCAAGACCACTGCGCGGGCGCCGTCCGGACGAGCGGCGTGGGCAGGGCAAGCCTGTGGCCGATGTGCAAAAACGAAAAAGCCCGGCAATAGCCGGGCTTCTTCTTCACGCGCAGGGTCAGTTCTGGCGGATGCCAGCCACCAGCCAGGGCTGGTTGTCGCCCTGGGCGCGCTCCATGCGCCAGCTTTCGCTGAAGGGTTCGCCCTGGTCGAAGCGCGAGGACTTCGACACGCCGCTGAAGGTCAGGGTGGCGATGGTCTTGTCGGCCTGGTCGTCCACGCCCTCGAGTTGCACGTCGAGGTTGTCGATGTAGGTGGACTGGTAGCTGTCGCCCAGGTCCGCGCGCTCCTGCTTGAGGAACTGCAGCATCTGCGGGGTGACGAATTCGGCGATCTTGTCCATCTCGTTGGCGTCCCAGTGCTGCTGCAGGGACATGAAGTGCTCGCGGGCGGCGCCGATGAAACGGGTCTCATCGAACCAGCTCGGGGCGTTGATCACCGGACGGCTGTCCATCACCGGGCGGGACGCGCCACCGAAGATCGACGGCGGAGCAGCCGGCATTTCACGCTGCATCGGCGCGTGGCCGCCGGCCATGGCGGGCTGCTGGCCCTGCTGCTGGCGGCGACGCGAAGCGATGAAGCGGAACGCGATGAAGGCGATCAGCGCGATGATCAGGATGTCGAGGAACTGCATGCCCTGGAAGCCGTCGCCCATGAACATGGAGGCGAGCAGGCCACCGGCGGCGAGGCCGGCCAGCGGGCCGAGCCAGCGCGAAGCGCCGCTCTTGGCAGCGGCGCCGGCAGCGCCTGCGGCGGCACCGGTCGCGGCCGGGCCGGCGGCAGTCGGGGAATTCGGCGCGGCGTTGGGTTGCGCCTGGCGGGTCTGGTGGCTCGGCGCAGAGCCCATGCTCTTGCCGCCACCGAAACGTTTGGCGGCGTTGACGTCGAGGCTGAGCGTCACGGCGACACAGAAGGCCATGGCAAGGCTGAGAAAGCGCTTCATCGTTGTCATTCTCTTGGTTGGTATACGACGCACGTCATGTTGCAGGCCGGGGCCGGTGAGGGCTAGCCGGATTTTGTTTCGTGCTGTTGCCCTGTCCGGGCCCGACCCCTGATATGGGGGCGGTTGAATCCCTTTCCAAATCAGTCTGTTACTGATTCTTTCAGAGCCGCCTGTCGGAAGGCTCGGATGGTAGGCTTCGCTGAGCGAGGCCGTCAGCCGCGCGATCCCCTGACCCCACGCCGCGAGGACCGCCGACCATGCATGCCATCGACTTCATCCAGGACCTCGCGGTGATCATGCTGATCGCCGGTTTCGTCACCATCCTCTGCCACCGCTTCAAGCAGCCGGTGGTGCTGGGCTACATCATCGCCGGGGTGATCATCGGCCCGCACACCCCGCCCTTCGCGCTGGTGCACGACGAGGATACGATCAAGACCCTCGCCGAACTGGGGGTGATCTTCCTGATGTTCTGCCTGGGGCTGGAATTCAGCTTGCGCAAGCTGTTCCAGGTCGGCGCCACGGCGTTCATCGCCGCGTTTCTGGAAATCACCCTGATGATCTGGGCCGGCTTCGAGATCGGCCGCCTGTTCGACTGGAGCACCATGGATTCGCTGTTCCTCGGCGCGATCCTGGCGATGTCTTCCACCACCATCATCATCAAGGTCCTGGGCGACCTGAAGATGAAGAACGAGCGCTTCGCCCAGCTGATCTTCGGCGTGCTGATCATCGAGGACATCCTCGGCATCGGCATCATCGCGCTGTTCTCCGGCATTGCCGTGAGCGGCACGGTGGAGGCCGACCAGGTGTTCTCCACGGTCGGCAAGCTGAGCCTGTTCATGGTCGTCGCGCTGGTCGTCGGCATCCTGCTGGTACCGCGCCTGTTGGCCTACGTGGCGAAATTCGAAAGCAACGAGATGCTGCTGGTGACGGTGCTCGGCCTGTGCTTCGGCTTCTGCCTGCTGGTGGTGAAGCTGGAATACAGCATGATCCTGGGTGCCTTCCTGATCGGCGCGATCATGGCCGAGTCGCGCCAACTGATCCAGATCGAGCGCCTGATGGAGCCGGTGCGCGACATGTTCAGCGCGATCTTCTTCGTCGCCATCGGCCTGACCATCGACCCCAAGGTGCTGGTGGACTATGCCGCGCCGATCCTGGTGATCACCCTGGTGGTGGTCGCCGGCAAACTGATTTCCTGCGGCGCCGGCGCTTTCATTGCCGGCAACGACGGGCGCACCTCGATGCGCGTGGGCATGGGCCTTTCGCAGATCGGCGAGTTCTCCTTCATCATCGCCGCGCTGGGCATGAGCCTGGGCGTGACCAGTGACTTCCTCTACCCGGTGGTGGTCGGCGTGTCGGCCATCACCACGCTGCTGACGCCCTACCTGATCCGCTCCGCCGACCCGCTGGCGCTGTACCTGGGCCGCAGCCTGCCGTCACCCATGGTGCGGGTGTTCAGCCTGTACGGCGAGTGGTTGCGCAGCATCAAGCCGCGGGGCGACAAGGCGATCCTCGCCGGGATGATCCGGCGCATCCTGCTGCAGGTCGGGGTCAACCTGACGCTGGTGATCGGCATCTTCTTCGGCCTGGCGTTTTTCGCCGGGCAGATCGGCCAGTGGCTGGCGCAGTTCGTCGAGCCCGAAGCGCTGCACAAGGCGCTGATCTGGGGCGCCGCCCTGCTGCTGTCGCTGCCGTTCCTGATCGCCGCCTACCGCAAGCTCAAGGCGCTGGCGATGCTGCTGGCGGAAATGGGCGTGAAGGCGGAAAGCGCCGGCCGCCATACGGCCCGCGTGCGCCGGGTGATTTCCGAGTTGATTCCGCTGCTGTCGCTGGGCGGCATGATGCTGCTGCTGGCGGCGCTCAGTTCGAGCATCCTGCCGCCGGGCGAGCTACTGGTGGTGGTGGCACTGATTGCCGCGCTGGTGATCGCGGTGTTCTGGCGCTGGTTCATCCGCGTGCATTCGCGGATGCAGGTGGCGCTGATCGAGACCTTCGAGCAGAACGGCGGCGGGCATCACTGAGCCCGTCGGTCGAGCGGGGGAGTGATCTGTAGGAGCGAGCTTGCTCGCGAACCCCACGGCACTACAGCTGCCGGTGAATCCGTACGCGAGCAAGAACTGGGCGTCCCCCTCGGTCCTACAAAAAGCGGCTCAGAGGTGCCGGCGCATAACCTGATCCAGGTTATGCGCCCTACGGTCCTGAAGCAGACGGATCAGATCGCTTCCAGCTTCGCGTAACCCATCATCAGCCACTTGCTGCCCTCGCTGTCGAAGTTCACCTGCACCCGTGCCTGGGCGCCGGAGCCTTCGAAGTTGAGGATCACGCCGTCGCCGAACAGCGGGTGGCGCACGGACTGGCCGAGGCTGAACGGGGTGTCCGGCACGCTGGCGCCGCTGAACAGGTTGCCGCTGCGCTGGTTGCCCGAGAGCGGGCGGCTCACCGAGTTGGACAGGCGTACTTCCTGGATCAGGCTCGGCGGGATTTCGCGGACGAAGCGCGACACCTTGTTGTAGGTCTCGCTGCCATACAGGCGGCGGGTTTCCGCGTAGGTCATGACCAGGCGGTGCATGGCGCGGGTGATGCCCACGTAGGCCAGGCGGCGTTCCTCTTCCAGGCGGCCGGGTTCTTCCAGGCTCATCTTGTGCGGGAACAGCCCTTCTTCCACGCCGGCAAGGAACACCAGCGGGAACTCCAGGCCCTTGGCGCTGTGCAGGGTCATCAGCTGTACGCTGTCCTCGAAGGCGTCGGCCTGGGTGTCGCCGGATTCCAGCGCGGTGTGATCAAGGAAGGCCACCAGCGGCGGGGTGTCTTCGTCGTCCGGGGTCTCGAAGGCGCGGGCGGCGCTGACCAGTTCTTCCAGGTTTTCCACCCGGGCCTGGCCTTTCTCGCCCTTCTCTTCCTTGTGGTAGGTGACCAGGCCGGACTGCTCGATGACGATCTGGGTCATCTGGTGCAGCGGCATGCCTTCCACTTTCACCGCGAGCATGTCGACGCTTTCCAGGAAACCATTGAGCGCGCTGGCGGCGCGGCCGGCCACGGCCTTGGCGGCGATCACGTCGTTGATCGCGCGCCACATGGAGGTGCCGTTCAGGCGCGCGGCGTTGCGGATCGCCTCGACGGTCTTCTCGCCGATGCCGCGCGGCGGCACGTTGATCACCCGCTCCAGCGCGGCGTCGTCGTCGCGCAGGCGGATCAGCCGCAGGTAGGCCAGGGCGTTCTTGATCTCGGCGCGCTCGAAGAAGCGCTGGCCGCCGTAGATGCGGTAGGGGATCTTCTCGCGCAGCAGCGCCTCTTCCAGTACGCGGGACTGGGCGTTGGAGCGGTAGAGGATGGCGATTTCGCTGCGCTTCAGACCATCCTTGCGCAGGGCGTCCTCGATGGTCTCGACGATGTAGCGCGCCTCGTCGTGCTCGTTGAAGCCCGAATACAGGGTGATCGGGTCGCCGTCGACGCCGTCGGTCCACAGCTCCTTGCCCAGGCGCCCGCTGTTGTTGGCGATCAGCGCGTTGGCGGCCTTGAGGATGGTGCCGGTGGAGCGGTAGTTCTGCTCCAGGCGGATGTCCTCGGTGCCGGCGAAATCGTCACCGAACTGCTGGATGTTCTCGATCTTCGCGCCGCGCCAGCCGTAGATCGACTGGTCGTCGTCGCCCACCACCATCAGGCTCTCGCCGCCCTTGCCGAGGAAGCGCAGCCATGCGTACTGCACGGCGTTGGTGTCCTGGAACTCGTCCACCAGGATGTGGCGGAAGCGCCGCTGATAGTGCTCCAGCAGGCTCGGGCGGTCGCGCCAGAGGTCCAGCGAGCGCAGCAGCAGTTCGGCGAAGTCGACGACGCCGGCACGGGCGCAGGCATCTTCGTAGGCCTGGTAGACGCTGACCATGGTCGACAGGTAGAGGTCGCCGCCGGCCTGGATGTTCTGCGGGCGGTTGCCCTCGTCCTTCTGCCCGTTGATGAACCACTGCGCCTGGCGCGGCGGCCAGCGCTGTTCGTCCAGCCCCATCTCGCGCACCACGCGCTTGACCAGGCGCAGCTGGTCGTCGCTGTCGAGGATCTGGAAGTTTTCCGGCAACCCGGCTTCCTGCCAGTGCGCGCGCAGCAGGCGATGCGCCAGGCCGTGGAAGGTGCCGACCCACATGCCCGCCGGGTTGATCCCCAGCAACTGCTCGATCCGCGCGCGCATCTCGGCGGCGGCCTTGTTGGTGAAGGTCACGGCCAGGATGCTGTGCGGCGAGGCGTTCTCGACCTGGATCAGCCAGGCGATGCGGTGCACCAGCACGCGGGTCTTGCCGGACCCGGCACCGGCGAGTACGCGCTGGCGCCCCAGCGGCGCGGCCACGGCCTGGCGCTGCGGGTCATTGAGGGAGTTGAGCAGGTAGGAGATGTCATCGTTCATGGGGAGGCATTCTACCGACGGGCGGTTTTCCCCGGCAAACCGGGCCGCCGTCCGGCGTCTTCCCGACGAAAGTTGGGAGGGCTTGCAGCCAATTGCCATCATCCTGCTTGGGTGGGGCTACCTCCTCGGGTATGCTCCGCCGACGCCTAGGCCAGAACCTACAAGAAAAACGCCTATGACCGCTTATGTAGAGCCTTCGGCGATCCCGGTGAGCCATGCCGAGATCCGCCAGCAGTACGCTCACGAAATTGCCGTCGAACGCACGCGCCTGCTCTACCAGGGCTCGCGGGTGCCGACCCTGCTCATGCTGCTCAATGGCCTGGCCTGCACCGGGTTGCTGTGGGACTACGTGCAGCCGGGGCTGCTGGCCGGCTGGCTGGTCTGGCTGGTGCTGCTGGCCGTGCTGCGGCTGATCCAGGTCTCCGCCTTTAATGCCGCTTCCGCCGAGCGCCAGGCCAGCCCGCACTGGCAGCGCACCTTCCTGTTCGGCGCCGGGGCTTCGGGCCTGACCCTGGCTTTCGCCGCGATCGCCCTGGTCCCGCCGGATGCCTTCCTCCAGCAATCCCTGGTGTTCGGCCTGATCGCCGCGGCCATCCTGTCCGCCAGTGTCGCCTACGCGGTCAGCCTGCCGGCCTTTCTCACCTTTGCCTTGCCCTGCCTGTTTCCGTCCATTGCCTATTTATTGATCAGCGATAACCCGTTGCAGCAGGGCTGGGGCGTGCTCGGGGTGATCCTGCTGGCTGCGCTACTGGTGGTGGCCTGGCAGATTCATCGGGTCGTCCACGTCGGCCTGCTGCGGCGTTTCCAGGCCCAGGCGCTGGTGGCGCACCTGGAGCGTGCCAACGCACAGACCGAGGCGCTGAACCAGGACCTGGAGCGTGAAGTCGAGCAGCGCCGCCGCGCCGAGCGCGAACTTTGCCGCGCCCGCGACGCGCTGCAGGAGCGAGTGGAGGCGGGCAGCGCCAAGCTCAGCCACACCGAGGCGCGCCTGGCCCTGGCGCTGGAGGCCAGCGAACTGGGCCTGTGGGACTGGAACCTGCTGACCGATGAAGTGCACCACTCGCACCTGGAGGAGATCTTCGGCATCACCCAGGAATCGGTGAAGAGCGTGCGCAACGACCTGCGCCCGCGCCTGCACCCCGACGACGTACCGCTGCTGCGCCGCGCGCTGGTCGAGCACCTCAAGGGCCGCACCGACGGCTACCGCATCGAATACCGCGTGCGCCACGCCGCCGGCCACTGGGTCTGGGTGGAAGACCGTGGCCGGGTGATGGAGCGCGATGGTCGCGGGCAGGTCACGCGGATGGTCGGCACCCGCGCCGACATCTCCCCGCGCAAGCTGCGTGAGGAAGAACAGCGCCTGGCTGCCACGGTGTTCGAGGCCGCCAGCGAAGGCATCATCATCCTCGACCCCGATTACCGCCTGATTGCCATCAACGAAGCCTTCACCTCACTCACCGGCTACCGCCGCGAGGAACTGCTGGGGCACAACGTCGCGCGGCTGATGGGATCGACGGAGAGCCTGCGGCGCTACCAGTCGATCCGCACCGAGCTGGAGCGTCAGGGCACCTGGCAGGGCGAGCTGATCGAGACGCGCAAGAACGGCGAGTTGTACCCCCAGTGGCTGCAGCTCAACGTGGTGCGCGACAGCCGGGGAGCGGTGGCCCATGTGGTCGGCTTCTTCGCCGACCTCACTGCTCGCCGCGATGCCGAGGAGCGCCTGCGCTACCTGTCGCACTACGACGAACTCACCGGGCTGGCCAACCGCACGCTGTTCAAGGAGCGCCTGCACGAGGCCAGCCAGCGCGCGCGCCAGGAAGGCCGCACGGCGGCGCTGCTGCTGATCGACCTGGACCGCTTCAAGCTGCTCAACGACAGCCTCGGCCACGAGGTCGCCGACCAGTTGCTGCGGCAGATGTCGCGGCGCATGACCCAGACGGTTCCCGAGGCCGATACCATCGCCCGCTTGTCCGGCGACGAGTTCGCCGTGCTGATCGACTCCTACGCCAGCCTCGCCGCGCTGGCGCGGCTGTCCAGCCGCCTGCTGGCGAAGCTGCGCACGCCGATGACCGTGGGCGGCCACGAACTGGTGGTCAGTGCCTCGGTCGGCATCAGCCTGCTGCCGGACAACGCCTGGGAAATCTCCGCACTGATGAGCCAGGCGAACATGGCCATGCAGCATGCCAAGCACCTGGGCGGGAATACCTTCCAGTTCTTCACCGACAACCTGCAGGCCTGCACCCTGGAGCGCCTGCAGCTGGAGACGCGGCTGCGCAAGGCCATCGACGAGGGGCAGCTGGACGTGCACTACCAGCCCAAGCTGAACCTCGCCAACGAGCGCCTGGACAGCGCCGAGGCACTGGTGCGCTGGCGCCATCCGGAGATGGGCATGGTGCCGCCGGGCGACTTCATCGGCTTGGCCGAGGAGACCGGGCTGATCGGTGCCATCGGCGAGTTCGTCCTGCGCCGCGCCTGCCAGCAGGCCCGCGCGTGGCAGCGCCAGGGGCGCGAGCTGCGGGTGTCGGTCAACCTGTCGGTGCACCAGTTGCGCACCGGCAATCTGGTCGACCTGGTGCGTACCGTGCTGGAGGAAACCGGCCTGCCGTCGCACCTGCTGGAGCTGGAATTGACCGAAAGCCAACTGCTGGACAACGTCGAGAGCGTCACCGCTACCTTCCGCCAGCTGCGCGAGATGGGCGTGAAGCTGGCCATCGACGACTTCGGCACCGGCTATTCCTCGCTCAGCTACCTGAAGCGCTTCCCGGTGGACTACGTGAAGATCGACCAGACCTTCATCCGCGACCTGTCGGAGCGCGGCGAGGACGCGGCCATCACCCGCGCGATCATCGCCATGGCGCACAGCCTGGAGCTGAAAGTGGTGGCGGAGGGCGTCGAGCACGTCGAACAGCTGCGCTTCCTGCGCGCCCACGGCTGCGACGAAATCCAGGGTTACCTGATCAGCCAGCCCGTACCAGCGGATGCCTGCCTGGCGTTGCTGGAGAGAAGCGACAGGCTGGTTCAGTGATGCTGGTGGTCGCCGGACACGCCCTGTAGCACGCTCTGGTCGATTTCGCTGAAGCGCAGCACACGTCCGCCTTCGGCGGTGGCCATGCGGTCGGCGTCCGCGCGGTCGGCGAATGAGGCGAGCGTGGCGCCCATGGCGCCGGGGCGCTTCACGCCGACCACGTAGAACGCGCTGGTGGCGTCGACCAGGTGGCGGTCATCGGGATGGTTCCAGTCGCTGCGGGCCATGTCGTGCACGTACAGGCGCGCGCCGCTGTGCTGGTTTTCAGGCTGCAGCCACCAGCCCAGCAATTCGGCGGTGGAGCAGAATTTGTGCACCGCGCCGGGGGCCACCGCCTCTCCCTTGGGACCGGCGAAGTCGCTGATGACCATGCCGCAGACGTGGCATTCCTCGCCGTTCTGGAAAGGCACCGGAGCGAGATTGGCGTTTGGCTGGGCGGCATCGTCGCAGCCGCCGAGCAGCAGGGCGAGGATGCCGGCGGTGAAACCCAGGCGAAGGGAGCGGGACAGCAGCATGGGGAAACTCCTAAAGTCAGATCGGGCGCCGACGGAACAGCGCGTAGGCCAGCGCCAGCGCGGCCAGGGTCCAGGCACACAGCGCCAGCCAGAGTGCCGCGACGGGAACGGCCAGATCCCGGCCGAGGGTCAGCACGCCGCCCAGTTCGGCACCGAAATCAGGCAGGTTGATCAGCCGGTAAAGATCGGTGGGGTTGAGCAACAGCAGCCAGGGCAGCAGGTTGGCGCTGAGCTGGCCCTTGCCGATCACCAGCAGGGCGAGCAAGGCGAGGTCGAACAGCAGCACGAAGAAGAACCAAACGCCCAGCGCCAGGCCGGCGGCGGTGGACTTCTCGCTGACCCGGGCGCTCAGTGCATAGGCCATGGCCAGGAAGGTCCAGCCGAGCAGGCAGGACGAGAGGATGAAGCGGGCGAAGGAGCCCAGCAGTTGCCCCAGCGGGATGCCCGGCACCAGTACGGCAATGGCCAGCGCGGCGGCGGAGAAGCCCAGCAGCGTGGCGAGACCGAGAGTCAGGCCATGGCCGAGGAACTTGCCGACCAGAAGCTGCCCGCGTCCCAGCGGGTAGGTCAGCAGGAGCAACAGGGTGCCGCCTTCCTCCTCGCCGACGATGGCGTCGTAGGCCAGCAGCAGGGCGATCAGCGGCATCAGGAAGGTTGCCAGGCTGGTCAGGCTGGCCAGCGTTGCCGGTAGCGAAGTGAAGCCCACTTGTCCGCTGGCGGCCGCGCCCAGCCAGGCGATACCGACGGCCAGCAGGGCAAACAGCAGGCTGATGGCGAGCAGCCAGCGATTGCGCAGGCCGTCGGCGAGCTCCTTGCGGGCGATGTTCCAGATCATGGTCATGCCGGGACTCCCGCGTGCGCGCTTTGCATGTGGTGCCGATAGAGGTCTTCCAGCGACGGCGGCAACACCTCGAGCTCCTGTGCGTGCTCGGCGAGCAGCACGCTGAGCACTTCGTGCTGGTGCGCTTCGCCGACCCGCAACTCCACGCGCCGGCCATCCAGGGCGGTAACGCCATGACCTGCCTCGCGCCAGTGTTGCGGCCAGTCGCCGTCGAGCCTGCCGGCGTAGCGGATGCGCACTGGCAGCCCGGCGTCGCGGCGCAGGTCGGCAAGGCTGCCGGCGGTGAGCAGCCGGCCCTTGGCGAGGATGGCGGCGCGGTCGATATGCGACTCCACGCCAGGCAGCACATGGGAACAGAGGATGATCCCGGTGCCCTGGGCGCGCAGGCGGTCCAGCCACTGGTAAAGCTCGATGGTGGCCAGCGGGTCGAGGCCGACGGTAGGTTCGTCGAGCAGCAGCAGTTGCGGCTGGCCGAGCAGCGCCTGGGCCAGGCCAAGGCGCTGGCGCATGCCCTTGGAATAGGTCTTCACCCGGCGCTGCGCGGCGTGGCTGAGGCCGACCTGTTCGAGCAGCTCGTCCACTTCGGCGGGCCGTGCGCCCTTGAGCCGGGCGAAGTGCTGCAGCGTCTCGCGGCCGCTGAGCTGCGGGTAGAAGGTCACGTTCTCCGGCAGGAAGCCGATGCGCCGACGCACTGCCGGGTCTCCCGGCGATTGGCCGAAGACGCGCACGCTGCCTCGTGTCGGACGCAGCAGGCCGAGGATCAGCTTGATCGTGGTGGTCTTGCCGGCGCCGTTATGCCCCAGCAGGCCGAGGACTTCGCCGGCGCCCAGTTGCAGGTCGAGGCCATGCAGCGCTGTGAAGCCGCCGTAGTCCAGGGTTGCGTCTTGGATCTCGACGGGGTTCATGGTTGCGCCTCCAGGTCAGGGGCGCGCATCAGCGGGAAGCTGTCGCGCACGCCGGGTGGACGGGTGACGGGAAACGCGCGCTGGACCCAGCGCAGCAGTTCGATGGCGGGGCTGGTCATCAGCAACTGCACTTGTGGGTACATCCACAGCAGTTGATCGACCTTGTCGTTGGGTTCGTAGGCAACATCGCCGACGCCGTCGGTATTGCGGTCCCAGCCCAGGTAGTCGCTCCAGTAGTTGCCGCGCCCGCCGGCGGACCATTCCTGGGTGCGGCTGGCGACGTACTTGACCTGCTGGCGGTTGCCGATGAAGGCATTGCCGCTGATGCGGTTGTCCTCGGAGCCGGCGGTCAGGTGGATGCCCAGGGCGCTGCTTTCGAAGCGGTTGTTCTCGATGCGGTTGAACAGCGAGTTGTAGATGAACAGGGCCTTGCCCTCGGCCCCGGCGATCATTGCGTCGCCGCCGCCATCGCCGCTGCGCACGGCTTCGACACGATTGCCGGTGAGGGTGGAATAGGTGATGTAGTTCATCAGGATGCCGTAGTTCTGGTCGTCCACCGAACGGTTGCCGATCACGGTGAGCTTGCGGCTCTGCATCAGCGCATAGCCGGTGCGGGTGTGTCGGGTGGTGTTGCCGATGACGCGGCTGTTGTGGGTGAACATGTAGTGCACGCCGTAGCGCAGGTCTTCGAAGAGGTTGTCTTCGATGGCGCTGTCGTTGGAGGTGTCGATGTACACGCCATCACGGGTCTGGCGGACCTGGTTGCCGCGCACCAGGGCATTCTTCACCGCGTAGAGGTGGATGCCGTTGCCGCGGTCCTGGGAGCGCACGCTGGGGTCGCCCTGGATGCGGTTGTCGAGCACCTGCACGTCGGCCGTTGCATCCAGCCAGATGCCGAAGCCGGCGCCTTGCAGGTCATTGCTACGCACCACGGTGCCGCGCGCGGCCTTGTCGACGAAGATCGCCGCGTCCATGGCCGTCAGGTCACGCCCCCAGTTGCGCAGGGTGCAGTTCTCGATGGTCACGTCGGGCACGCGCACATGCAGCGTGCTGCCGGCACCCTGACCGTCGATCACGGCGCCGGGCGTACAGCGCAGATGCAGTGGCTGGTCGATGGTGAAGTTGCCGGTGTAGGTGCCGGCCGGCAGGGTGCGGATGTCGCCATCGCCCTGCAGCGGCAACTGGTCGATGGCTTGTGGTTGCGCCTGGGCGCTCGCCGCTAGTAGCAGCGACAGGGCAAGGCCAGGCCTGGTGAGTCCCATGCAACACCTTCTCGTCGATGCCCCGCCAGCGGCTGCCGGCGGGGCCAGGGGCGCGGATATCAGGCCTTTTCCACCAGCATGCGGCCGACCATTTCCATGTGCAGCGCATGGCAGAACCAGCTGCAGTAGTACCAGTGCAGGCCGGGCTTGTCGGCGGTGAAGGTGATGGAGGAGGTCTGCTGCGGGCTGATCTCCATGCTGACGCCGTGGTTGACCACGACGAAGCCGTGGGAGACGTCCTCGATCTCGTCCAGGTTGGTGATGGTGACGGTCACTTCGTCGCCCTGCTTCACGGTGAACTCGGTGAGGCCATAGGCGGGAGCGGACGAGGTCATGTACACGCGAACCTTCTTGCCGTCGCGAATGACCTTGTTGTCCTGCATCAGGTCGATGCCGTCGCGCTTGGCGATCGCCACGGTCTCGGCGAAGAAGGGATCGTCGCGCGCCCAGATCTTGCGGGTCTTGATCTGGTCGCGGCGGGCCAGGATGCAGTCATGCGGCTCGGCGAAGGTGGGGCCGTCGTGCACCAGTTTCATCTCGTCGCCGGAGATGTCGATCAGCTGGTCGTTCTCCGGGTGCAGCGGGCCGGTGGGCAGGAAGCGGTCCTTGGAGAACTTGCTGAGCACGACGATCCACTTGCCGTCGGCTTCCTTGGTCTCGGTCAGTGTCGCGTGGTTGTGGCCAGGCTGGTAATGCACGTCGAGCTTCTGGCGGATGTAGTCGACCTTCTCGCCCTGGTAGGCGCGAATCGCGTCATCGATGTTCCACTTCACCAGTTGGCTGTCGATGAACAGCGTGGTGTAGGCGTTGCCGCGCCCGTCGAAGGTGGTGTGCAGCGGGCCCAGGCCCAGTTCCGGCTCGCCGACGATGACGTCGCGCGGGTCCTTGAGCTTGCCGGCGAACAGGTCGGGCAGCTTGTCGATGGCGATGATGCTGCAGGTGGGCGAGAGCTTGCCGTTGGCGATGAAGTACTTGCCGTCCGGCGAGGTGTTGAGGCCGTGGGGGTTCTTCGGCACCGGAATGTAGCGGGTGACTGCGCTGTCCTTGCCATCCTTCTTGCGGCCATCGACCACCGGCACCTTGCTGTCGCCCAGGGTGATGAAGCGCTTGGCCTTGATTTCCTTCTCGATCGCCGGGACATCGAATACCACGACCCAGTCGCGCTCGTTGCGCATCATGCCGGCAAGATCGGTGGCTTTTTCCGAGTTGTAGCAGGTGGAGGCGGCGAAGCGGCCGGTGTAGTCCATGTCGCTGTTGTCGAGGTTGCCGTCGACAATGACCTGCCACGCGACTTCCATGGTTTCGGCATCGAGCGCGTTGTACATGGTGAAGGCGTTGTCGCCGGTGATGTCGAAGGTCGAGCCGTCATTGGGATGCGGGATGATGAATTCGGCGTTGCAGAACACGTATTGGGTGTGCGGCACCTTCTGCAGGCGCAGGCCGTGGATGGCCTGGACGTTGGGAATGGTGGTGATCCTGTCGCACTTCATGATGTCCAGGCGGATGCGCGCGACGCGGCTGTTGGCCTTGTCGTTGATGAACAGGTACTTGCCGTCGTACTTGCCGTCGGTCATCGAGATGTGCGGATGGTGGCAGTCGCCGTTGTGGAACCGTGCGCTGTCGCCGAGGATGCGCTTGCTCTCGTTGGTCAGCCCCCAGCCAGTGGCCGAGTCGACGTTGAACACCGGGATGCGCATCAGTTCGCGCATCGAGGGAATGCCCAGTACCCGCACCTCGCCCTGGTGGCCGCCGCTCCAGAAGCCGTAGTACTCATCCAGTTCGCCGGGGGCGACATTGATCTTGTCCTGCGCCGACTTCACCGCGTCCGCCCAGGCCTCGCGCGATGTGAAAGCACCCATCGAGCCCGCCGTTACCAGCGCTGCGGCACCGGTTACCGCGGAGGCGCCGAGAAATCCCCGCCGGCTGAGCCCGGCAATCTCGTCCTGTTGCTGCTTCTTGTCAGTCATGTCCTGCTCCTTCCTTAAGGCAAATGGTCAAATCTGTTGCACCGCGATCAGCTGGTCGTCGTCACTGGTGGCCGTGCGCTTGCCGCGCTTCTTGCGCTTGTTCACCAGCGGCGGGCACTTGTGCTCGTTGTGGTAGGTCATCTGGCAGTCGAGGCAGTAGTGGCACTCGTTGGCGTTGATCCTTCCATCGGGGTGGATGGCCTGGATCTCGCACTCCTTGGCGCAGAGCTGGCACGGCTGGCCGCATTCCTTGCGCCGCTTGAGCCAGTCGAACAGGCGGGCCTTGCCGGGGATCGCCAACGCCGCCCCGAGCGGGCAGACGTAGCGGCAATAGACCTTGCGGGTGAACAGGTTGATGACCAGCAGCACCACCACGTAGGCGACGAACCACCATTGGCGATCGAAGTGCAGGGTGATGGCGGTCTTGAACGGCTCGACCTCGGCGAAGCGCTCGGCGGTGGACAGTGACTCCAGGGAGAGGCCGAACAGCACCAGCAGGACGATGTACTTGATCGCCCAGAGCCGCTCATGGACGGCAAAGGGCAGCTCGAACTGCGGCACCTTGAGCTTGCGTGCCGCCTCGTTGAGCAGCTCCTGCAGGGCGCCGAACGGGCACAGCCAGCCGCAGAACACGCCACGTCCCCAGAGCAGGATGCTGGCGGCGGTGAAGGTCCAGAGGATGAACAGCACCGGGTCGATGAGGAACAGTTCCCAGCGGAAGCCTTCGAACAGCGAGTGGACGAAGGTCAGCACGTTCACCACCGAGAGCTGGCCCAGGCAGTACCAGCCGATGTAGGTCAGGGTGAACAGCAGATAGCCGCGGCGCAGCCAGTGCAGCAGCTGCGGCCGACGGGCCAGGTTGTCCTGCAGGAAGAGGATCCCCGCCAGTAGCCCCAGGGCGCCGAGCAGCACGCCGATCTGGAAGCTTTTCTGGTACCAGACGCGCAGCCACATTGGCCGCTTGGCATCCTCCAGGGCCTCCAGTTCCGCCGCGCTGGGCTGCGGCCGGTCGAGGTAGCCCTCCGGCGTCTGGTAGCCGAGGTCGAAGGTGGTGAACAGGCTGTCCACCGGGCCGGTCTGGCGCCGCACCAGCAGTTCCAGGTCGAAGGGTGTGCCGGGGTCGAAGCGTTGTGCGGCGCGGACGATGAAGATCGCCATCTCGGCGAAATGCGGCATGCCGTCTGCGTAGGTATCCGACAGGCGCTGGTAATCGAGGTCGCGGAAACTGAGGATGTCGCCGAACTGGCGAATCTGCACCCGGTCGAAAATGCCGCCGCGCACATAACCCGAGCCCTTGAAGGAGTACTCGCCGCTGCCCAGTACCACGACGGCATATTCATTGGGCTTCAAGGACTCCATCAGCTCGCGGTATTGCTTGTCGCCGAGCAGGTTGCGGCCGACGTTGGGCGGGTTGAGCAGGGCGGTGTAGAGATCGATGAAGGTGTCTTCGCGCTGTTGCGCATCGCGGGCCTGGTTGACCTTTTCGGCGGCGGTGCCCTTGAAGGCGTCGTCGATCTGCCCGCGGGTCAGTTTCAGTTGGCGGATCGCGCCATTGCCCAGCAGCTCGCGCCAGCTCGCCGGCTGATAAACGTCGGTGCGGACGAGAGCGGGCTTGGGTCGCACCTGGCCGTCGTCCTTGATCAGCTTGAGCGACACCGCCACGGTACGGGCAGCACGCATGATGATCTCGTTGACCACCATGACCGTCACGGTGGCGCCGGCGACAGCATCCACGGTCACCGTCTGCGGATCGCCGGAGCGCCCCACGGCCACGCGCTGGTCGGCGCGCAGGCCGCTGTAGCCGGCGGTGAAGGCGTGGAGTTTTTCTTCGGGAATGCCGATCAGCAGGATGGGCTCGTGGTGTTCGAGGACGTAGCTGTCGCGGATCACTGCCTGCGGATCGAGGATCACCTGGACGTTGATCGGCTTGCCGGAATACGCGGGAATACGAGTGACACGGATGCTCTGGAAGGCGTAGCCCAAGAGTTTGTCGCCGTGGGACAGACGCCGCACGCCGTACTCGCCCTCGGGCTCGCCAATGTGGTCGGCCTGGGGGAACACCTGCTGGATGCGCGTTCGCTCCAGATCGCTGAGGTCGGCGCTGTGCGCCGCCAGGCCAAGCATCAGCAACAGGCAGCCGAGCAGCGCCCTGTACAGATCGCGAACGCCCGCCATGGGGCCTCCTTCCTCCATCGCCCGGTCGGGCGGAACTGCGTCAGAAGGCGGTGGGCGCCGATCTCACGCAACGGGTCACTTGAGGGTGACGATCCACTCGGCCAGGGTCTTGGCTTCTTCCGGGCTCACGGCGTTGGCGGGCATCGGGATCGGGCCCCAGTTGCCTTTGCTGCCGGTCTTGATGCTGTTGGTGATGTGGGCAACGCCGTCGGCCTGTGGACCGTACTTGGCGGCAACGTCATGGAAAGCGGGGCCGACGAGCTTCTTGTCGACCGAATGGCAGGCCACGCAAGCCTTCGCCTTGAACAGCTCCTCGCCGGTGCTGGCCATCGCGGTTGTCTGGACCAGCAGGCCGCCGAACAGCAGGGCTACCAGGGCTTTGTTCATGAACGCTTCTCCTCACAGGCTGGCGCTTCGAGGCGCCGATCGTTTTCGCCGGCTTCCCGCCCGGCGTCTGTGGCGATTCTAGGAGCGGCCCCTGCGGCTTCCGCTTGATGCCAATCAAGAAGTTCCCGCGCCGTGCTTGAGGCATTGCGCCGCGCTGGCTAGCGTGCGAGCCGACAACTGCCAACCGAGACTCGCCCGCCATGAACGCCCCCGCGCAGAACGATCCGCCGCTCTTCTACCAGCCGACCGGCAACGAGGTGGCGCTGTTCACGCAGGCGTCCGCGCAGGGCATGCCGGTGCTGATCAAGGGCCCGACCGGCTGCGGCAAGACCCGCTTCGTCCAGCACATGGCGCAGCGCCTGAACCTGCCGCTGTACACCGTGGCCTGCCACGACGACCTGTCGGCAGCGGACCTGGTCGGCCGCCACCTGATCGGCAGCGACGGCACCTGGTGGCAGGACGGCCCGCTGACCCGCGCGGTGCGCGAAGGCGGCATCTGCTACCTCGACGAAGTGGTGGAGGCGCGGCAGGACACCGTGGTCGTGCTGCACCCGCTGGCGGACGATCGCCGCGAACTGTTCATCGAGCGCACCGGTGAATCCCTGGTGGCGCCCCCCGGCTTCATGCTGGTGGTGTCCTACAACCCCGGCTACCAGAACCTGCTCAAGGGCATGAAACCCAGCACCCGCCAGCGCTTCGTCGCCCTGCGCTTCGACTATCCGGCGCCGGAAGCGGAGACTGCGATCATCGTCCGCGAGGCCGGGGTCGCGCCGGAACTGGCGCAACGCCTGACGCAGCTGGGCGTGGCCCTGCGCCGGCTGGGCCGGCAGGAGCTGGAGGAAGTCTGCTCGACACGCTTGCTGGTGCTTACCGCGCGGCTGCTCAACGCCGGCGTGGCGCCCCGCGATGCCTGCCGCGCCGGGCTAGCCGAGCCGTTGTCGGACGACGAGGCCACGGTCGCCGCGCTGATGGACCTGGTCGATGTCCACTTCGCCTGACGCGACACTCGATGCCCGGCACCTGCCGGGCGACCTGGCGATGTGGTTGTTCATCCTCGCCGAGCTGACCGTCTTCGCCATCCTCATCATCGTCTTCGCCGTGGCCCAGTACCTGGACGTAGAAGGTTTCCGTGCCGGCCGTGCGCAGCTTGACCTGTCCACCGCCCTGGCGCTGACCCTGACACTGCTTACCGCCGGCTTCTGCGCAGCGCTGGCGGTGGAGCAGGTGCGCCACGGCCGGCAGCGGCGTGCGGCTGCACTGCTGGGGGTTGCCGTGTTGCTGGGGCTGGTCCACGTAGTGCTCAAGTCCGGCGAATACCATCACCTCGCCGCGCAGGGGCTGGACCTGGAATACAGCACCTTCTTCACCCTGTTCTGGCTGATCACCGGCTTCCACTTCCTGCACGTGCTGCTGGGGCTGGTGATCCTCGGCTGGATGACCTTGCGCTGCCTGCGCGGCGCCTACCGCGGCGATGCCCTGGGTGGGCTGGAGTCCGGCGCGCTGTATTGGCACATGGTCGACCTGGTCTGGGTGGTGCTGTTCCCGCTGGTCTACGTGCTGGCGCCTGGCCCGTGAACACGCTGCTGCTTGCCTGGTTGCTGATGCTGCCGATGTCCGTTGCCGCCGTCTGGCTCGGTCACCACGCGCCCGATGCCCTGTTGCCGGTGGCGGTGATCCTGCTGCTGGGCCTGGGCAAGGCATGGCTCATCGTGCTGCGTTTCATGGAACTTGGTCATGGGCCGCGGCTGTGGCAATCGCTGCTCCTTGGCTGGCCGCTGGTGGTCACCGGGGTGATCCTCGTCCTACATGCAACTCACTGATTTCATGTAGGAAAAATACCCGACTAGAAGCATTGGTCTTTCTTGATTGCCATCAAGCGAGGCGGCCACGGACGGTTTCTACAATGGCCCCGACCGTGACCTAGGAGGGCCCCATGTCAGAGACATTTACCAAAGGGATGGCGAGGAACATCTACCTGGGAGGAGGCGTTTTCTTCTTCCTGGTGTTCCTCGCGCTGACCTATCACACCGAAACCACCTTCCCCAAGCGCACCAACGAGAGTGAGCTCACCGAGTCGGTGGTGCGCGGCAAGCTGGTGTGGGAACAGAACAACTGCGTGGGTTGCCACTCCATCCTCGGTGAAGGCGCCTACTTTGCGCCGGAGTTGGGCAACGTCGCGATCCGCCGCGGCGGCGACGCCGCCTTCGGCTCCTTCCTCGCGGCCTGGATGAAGATGCAGCCGCTGGGCGTCCCCGGCCGCCGGCAGATGCCGCAGTTCCACCTGAGCGACCAGGAGGTCACCGATCTCGCGGCGTTCCTGCTGTGGACCTCGAAGATCGACACCAACAAATGGCCGCCGAACAAGGAGGGTTGAGCATGACCCCGGGCAATCCCTATCTGAAATTCGCCTCGCAGTCGGTGGCCAAGCCGTACTTCGTGTTCGCCCTGATGCTCTTTGTCGGGCAGATCGTCTTCGGCCTGATCATGGGCATGCAGTACGTGGTCGGTGACTTCCTGTTCCCGGCCATCCCGTTCAACGTCGCACGGATGGTGCACACCAACCTGCTGATCGTCTGGCTGCTGTTCGCCTTCATGGGTGCGGCCTACTACCTGATCCCCGAGGAGGCCGACCGCGAGCTGTACAGCCCGAAACTGGCCATCGTGCTGTTCTGGGTCTTCGCCGTCGCCGGCGTGCTGACCATCCTCGGCTATCTGTTCGTGCCGTACGCGGGTCTCGCCAGGCTGACCCACAACGAGTTGCTGCCGACCATGGGCCGGGAGTTCCTCGAACAGCCGACCATCACCAAGATGGGCATCGTGGTTGTGGCGCTGGGCTTCCTCTTCAACATCGGCATGACCATGCTCAAAGGCCGCAAGACCGCCGTCAGCGTGGTGATGATGACCGGCCTGGTGGGCCTGGCGGTGTTCTTCCTGTTCTCCTTCTACAACCCGGAGAACCTGTCGCGCGACAAGTACTACTGGTGGTGGGTCGTGCACCTGTGGGTGGAAGGCGTGTGGGAACTGATCATGGGCGCGATGCTGGCCTTCGTGCTGATCAAGATCACCGGCGTCGACCGCGAAGTCGTGGAGAAATGGCTCTACGTGATCATCGCCATGGCCCTGATCACCGGCATCATCGGCACCGGCCACCACTTCTTCTGGATCGGCGCGCCGCAGGTCTGGCTGTGGCTGGGCTCGATCTTCTCGGCACTGGAGCCGCTGCCGTTCTTCGCCATGGTGCTGTTCGCCTTCAACATGGTGAACCGCCGCCGTCGCGAGCACCCGAACAAGGCCGCCGCACTGTGGGCGCTGGGCACCACCGTAACCGCCTTCCTCGGTGCCGGCGTGTGGGGCTTCCTGCACACCCTGGCCCCGGTGAACTTCTACACCCACGGTTCGCAGCTCACCGCCGCCCACGGGCACCTGGCCTTCTACGGCGCCTACGCGATGATCGTGATGACCATGATCAGCTACGCCATGCCGCGCCTGCGGGGCATCGGCGAGGCGCCTGACGCCCGTGCGCAGAGCCTGGAGATCTGGGGCTTCTGGCTGATGACCATCTCCATGCTGCTGATCACCCTGATGCTCACCGCCGCCGGCATCGTCCAGGTCTGGCTGCAGCGCATGCCAGCCGATGGCGCTGCCATGCCGTTCATGGCCACGGTCGAGCAGCTGAAGATCTTCTTCTGGCTGCGCCTGTACTCCGGTGTGGGCTTCTTCATCGGGCTGATCTGCTACCTGCTTAGCTTCCGTCAGCGCGGTCGTATGGCTGTCGCTTCCGGCGTGGCACAGGTGGGCTGATCGATCTCGTCATCCCGGGCCCGTCCGCTTTGCGGCGGGCCTTTTTCGTTCTGCAGGGGGCGTCATGACCATCCACCTCGAAATCGAAGAAGGCTTCGGCCGCGCCTGGCACCGCTTCATCACCCGCCGCGCCAGCCCGGAGTTCGAAGAGGCGGCAGTGGCCCTGGAGGAGGTGCGGCGCAGCCTGCTGCTGCTGTTCCGTGGCACCGGCGGCGAAGCCGGGGTCGGCGTGGAGGCGGCCAGTGCCCGTGAGCTGCTGGTACGCCGCAGCCTGCTGCAACAGGTTGCCGGGACCTGCCAGCAATTGCCGGTGGCCTGGTTCGACGCCGATTCCCTGCGCCTGCCCGCGCAACTGGCGGTGTTCCCCGACGCCGAGCTGAACCGCGAACTCTACCGCTGGCTGGCGCTGCTCGCCGCCCACAGCCAGCCGATGCGCCACTGGGCCCGTGATAACCAGGCCTGGACGCGAACGGTGCTGGAGCGTTACCCACTGCTGCGCCCGCGCTATCAGCGTCTGGTGAGCGCCCTGCTCAGCCTGCGGCCCGATCTCGGCACGCTGCCGCCTGCCGAAGCCGAGCTGGAGCTGGCGCTGCAACAGGCGCTGCGCGATCCGGGCAGCATCGAACGTCTGCCTCGAAGTGAAAAGGCGCCCTGGCCGGTGCCGCTGTGGCTCTACCCGCCGCAGCGCCTGGCCGCGCCGCAGCACACCGAGCTGATTGAAGGCGACGAGCAGGGCCGCTCCGCCCACAGCGAAGCCAAGGGCCTGGCGCGCAAGCGTGCCGAGCGTGTCGAACAGGACCCCGGCCGTGGCGGGCTGCTGCTGTTCCGACTGGAGAACCTGTTCAGCTGGTCCGAGCACATCGAGCTGGATCGCGCTGGTGACGACAGCGAAGACCTCGATGCGGCGAAGGTTGCCGACGACCTCGATCACCTGAGCCTGTCCCGGCAACGGCAGAAGAAGGGCGGCGGGTTGAAGCTCGATCTCGATTTGCCCGCCGCCGACTTCGACGACGTGCCGCTGGGCGAGGGTTTCCGCCTGCCGGAATGGGATTACCGGCGTCAGCAACTGATCGAAGACCACGTCTGCCTGCAGCCGATGCTGCCTCGCGATGCCGTGCCGGCGCCGCTGCCGGATGCCCTGGCGCCCATCGCGCGGCGGCTGCGCCGGCAATTCGAAAGTCTGCGCCAGCAGCCGCAGTGGCTGCGTCGGCAACCCCAGGGCGCCGAACTGGATCTGGAGGCCTGGCTGGATTTCAGCGTCGAACGACGCTTGGGTGCTTGCAGCGAGCCGGGGTTGTTTCTTGAGCGTCGGCAGACCCGCCGCGACCTGGCGTGTCTGCTGCTGGCGGACCTGTCGATGTCCACCGACGCGCACATCGACAACGACCACCGCGTCATCGACCTGATCAGCGACAGCCTGTTGCTCTTCGGCGAGGCGCTGCAGGCAGTGGGCGATCGTTTCGCCCTGTACGGGTTCTCCTCACTGCGCCGGCAGCAGGTGCGCCTGACCCAGCTGAAGACCTTCGACGAGCGCCACAACGACACCGTGCGCGGGCGCATCCGCGCGCTGCGTCCTGGCTATTACACACGCATGGGCGCGGCGATCCGCCGGGCCACGCAGTTATTGCTGGAGCGCAAGGAACGCCAGCGCGTGCTGCTGATCCTCACCGACGGCAAGCCCAACGACCTGGATTTGTATGAGGGGCGCTATGGCGTCGAGGACACCCGCCAGGCGGTGCTGGAAGCCCGTCGCGCCGGACTGGTGCCGTTCTGCATCACCATCGATCGCGAGGCCGCGGATTACCTGCCGCACCTGTTCGGCAGCCAGGGCTACCTGCTGCTCAACGACCCGGCGCAGCTGCCGGTGCAGTTGCCGCAGCTGTATCGGCAGCTCACCCGTCGCCAGGGATGACCAGCAAGGAATGTAGGGCGAATGAAGCGGAACGCTTCATCCGCCACGGCGGATAACGCCTGGGCGTTATGCGCCCTACGAAGCTGATGGGGCATTCTGTAGGAGCGAGCTTGCTCGCGAACCTGGCCCCGCTGAGGGATTCGGTTCGCGAGCAAGCTCGCTCCTACAGGGATTCGGGTATTGGGCTCAGCGCGGCAACCAGACCATCATCATCGCGCAGAACACCGCGAGCATCGCGCAGTACCAGGCGAAGCGCTTCAGCCGGCGCTGCTTTGCCAGTTCCTGATCAAGCGGCAGAGGCATCCCGCACTGCGGGCAATCGGCAGCGTCCTCGGGGCTCTCGTGCTGGCAATACAGGCACTGGCGCATGGCCTACTCGAACTGTTCCAGCCGCGCGACGTCGAGTACCTGCACGTTGCGCCCGTCGAGGTCGATGATCTTTTCGTCGATCAGCCGCCGCAGCACGCGGGAGAAGGTTTCCGGCTGGATCGACAGGTGCCCGGCCACCAGTTGCTTGGCCATCGGCAGCTCGAAGCGGTTGCCTTCGCTGCCCTGGCGATTGAGCTGGGTGATCAGGTAGCGCACCACGCGGTGGGTGGAGTTCTTCAGCGACAGCGTTTCGATCTCGTTGATCCGCCGGTGCAGGCGTACGCAGAGGGTGGCGAGCAGGGAGAAGGGCAGCTGCGGGTTGCTGTGCAGCAGCTCCATGTAGGTGCGGTTGGCGAAGCGGTAGACCTGCGTGGGCTCCAGCGCCTGGGCCGAGGCCACGTAGTCGGGGGTGTCCATCAGCATCATGGCTTCGGCGAAGGTCTGCCGGCTGCCGACCACCTCCAGCACCTTCTCCTGGCCCTCTGGTGTCAGGCGGTAGATTTTCACCGCCCCGGAAATCACGAAGTAGAAGGCATGGGCCGGCTCGCCCTGGAGGAACAGCTTGTCGCCCTTCTCCAGGTTGAGCAGCGTGCTGGTGGCGAGCAACTGCTCCAGCTGTTCCTCGTTGAGCACGTTGAACAGGTGGTGGCCGCACAGAATCTGGTGGTGGACGCGATGCGCTTGCATGGCGGGGCGCTCCTGGGCGGGGACAATCCCGCCAGTATGTGCGATGCCGCCGGGCAGCGTGGTGAGACAAGCTGTCACTGGTCGCCCTCCTGGCTCCCGGTCCGGCGCTCAGGCCGGGTGGTTGGCGCCGAGGAACAGCAGGTTGTTCTCCAGGTGGATGTGCTGCATCAGGTCGCGACGCAGCTCTTCCAGGCCACTGTAGAGACGCCGCCAGCTGTTGCAGCCGTCCGCTGGCACGGT
The DNA here is from genome assembly GCF_001672555.2 of Pseudomonas sp. AU11447. Classification (NCBI taxonomy): domain Bacteria; kingdom Pseudomonadati; phylum Pseudomonadota; class Gammaproteobacteria; order Pseudomonadales; family Pseudomonadaceae; genus Pseudomonas; species Pseudomonas sp. AU11447. The sequence goes on from NZ_LZDG02000013.1 coordinate 56,070, forward strand.
GAGGTCGTCGGTCAGGTCGGCCAGCACGGCGAGGGATTGCGAGTGCTCGTCGTGCTCATGGCGCATCACGCCGATCGGGCCTTGCACGTGGGACAGCGGGATGCCCTGGCGCAGCCAGGGGAAGAGCACGCTCTCCTCCTTGCACATGTGCCATTCCAGCTCTTCCTGGATGGTCTTCAGGTGCGCCGTCAGGCCGGTGGGGCACTGCGGGTGCGCGGCGTGGGTCTTCTCCACCCGTTCGGCCAGCGGGATCAGCGCCGGCAATTGCTCACGGTGGACCTTGTGGTAACGCTCGAGGATGTGGTCGATGAGCTGGTCGTTGCTGGTCAGGCGCCAGTCGGTCTGATCATTGGCCGGCGGCAGCGCCTGCAGTTCTTCGGCGATGCGCTGGGCGTCCAGGCCCTGCTCGCTGGCGGCCTCGCCCAGGCTGCGCTGGCCGGCGCAGCAGAAGTCGAGCTTGTAGTCGTGGAACAGCGCACAGCTGCCCGGCAGGCTGAAGGCCAGGTCGCTCAGGGTGCGTTCGGTGAGGGTTTCGGTCATGGCGGGCCTCGGGTGGAGTGAGCACGGCGGCCGCAGTCGTCGTGGCCGTCAATCTTGGCAAGGAGGCGGCCAGTCTAGGGAAGGGGGCGCGTCGCGCTCCTTGATTGCAGTCAAGGGCCCTCGACCAGCACTTCCCGCTCGTCGCCGCTGGCCACCCGCATCAGTTGCTGCGGGTTGCACACCAGCAGTTTCTGCCGGCCACCGCGCACCAGGCCGCGTTCTTCCCAGGCGCTGAGGATGCGCGAGACGGTGTGCAGGGTGGTGCCGGTCATCTCGGCGATGTCCTGGCGGGTGACCGGGAAATCGATGCGGATGCCGTCGGCTTCCGCTCGGCCGGACTGCTGCACCAGGCGCAGCACGGTATGCGCGACGCGCCGTTCGACCTCTTCGGTGGCCAGCTCGCAGAAGCGTACGTGGGCTTCCTGCAGGCGCTCGCCGATGGCCTGGACGGTGTTCAGGGCGAAACCGGGGTGGCGCGCCAGCAACGGTTCCCACTGGCTGGTGGGCCAGGCCAGCACGAGGCTGTCCTGGCTGGCGGTGGCGGTCGCGGGGTAACAGCTAAGGCCCAGGGCGCGCACGAAGCCGAACAGATCGCCAGGATTGACCACCCGCACCAGCACGCGCTGGCCATCGCCGGTGAGCTGGGTGGCCTTCAGGCGGCCGTGCACCAGCAGGTAGAAGTTGCTCGCCGGCGCGCCCTGCTCGAACACGGCCGCGCCGCTGATCAGGCGCAGGATGCTGGCCTGGCGGAGGATGTCGTCCTGTTCCTCGCGGCTGCTGTTGGCGAAGGGCGGCAAGCTGCCCAGCCAGGCGCGGTGGAGCGAGAGATTGGCGGTCACGGCGATGATTCCCGTCAGTTCGCCGCAGCATACCGGCTAAGGGCCGTGGCAGGACTTGAGGGGAATCAAGGGATGTCCCTGACCAGGCGGAAACCGAGGTTGTCCGGTGGTTGCCCGGCGCTGCAGCCGCCACCGCGGGCATCGCGGACGAAATCGTTGATCGCCGCCCGGTGGCGGCCTTCGGCAATGCGGATCGAGCAGTACTCGGCGCGTTCGGTCTGGGCACCCCGGACGTCGAGGTTGACCCGCTGGTGGCAGCTCTGGGTCCATTCCCAGACATTGCCGCCCAGGTCGGCCACCCCGTATTCGTTGAGCCCGTGATCGCCGCGCGCCAGCGGCAGCGCCGAAGCGCTGGTGCGGGCCTCCGCTTCCAGCCGGTAGCGCGCCAGCCAGCGCCGGGCCGGGTTGCTGCCATCGTCGTCATCGATGCGCAGGGCATCGTCGGCCCAGCGCGAGCCGGCGAAGAAGGCCCACTCGCGGTCGGTCGGCAGGCGCCATTGCTGGCCGGTGCGTTTGGACAGCCAGTCGGCATAGAGCTGCGCATCGAGCAGGCTGGCGCCGGTGAGAGGCAGGTCGTCGCGGGGAGCGCTGTTGTCCAGTGCCAGGCAATCGCCTTCGGCCACGCAGCGGGCGTACTCGCCCTGGCTGACCTGGAATTTCATGACTTCGAATCGCGGGGCGAGGTGTTCTCGCCGCGAAGGCGCGTCCACTGCCTGTTTTTCCAGCCAGTAGTCGCCCGCCGGACGGAAGTCGAAGTCGCGGGGTTCGAGTCTCACGGTTTGCGGTGCGAGTTCCGGTGCGTACTGCGGCCGCAGGAGGAGGAATGCCCCGCCCAGCAGCAGCGCGACGGGTACGCCGATCAGGATGGTCTTGCGCATGGTCTGCCCGGTCGCCGGTATCGTTTACTGGGAAAGGGCCGGCCCACAGGGGCCGGCCTCGGGCTTACTTGATCGCAGTTGGCGGCTGGATCTGGCTCATCAGGTCGTTGTTCCATTGGCCTTCGACCTGGATGTGCGCCGCGGCGCCCAGCAGCACCGCTTCGATGAGGTTGTGGTTGAGGTAGGTGTACAGGCCAGGCTGCAGGAAGGTGTACAGCGCCGCGCCGGCTGCACCGCCCGGGATGAACCAGGTTTCCAGGTCTTCTTCCGGCGGATTGTGGAACTTGCCGCTGGCCCAGACATGATCGCCATGGCCGCCGATCAGGTGCGGGCGGGTGTCGCGGTTGGCCTGGGAGTGGACGATCAGCAGGGTCTCGCCGACGTTGGCCTTGAGCGCATTCTTGCCGGTCAGGGCGCCGACCTTGCCGTTGAACACGACGTGGCTGGGAATCAGCCCCTTCATGACCTGCTGCATGTCGTTGTAGCTTTCCATGGGCGTGCCATAGCGCTTGAAATTGCCGTCCTTGTCGCGCGGGACGTAGAAGTCCTGCTCGCCGATATAGACCACCTTGTCGTACTTCAGCGCCTTGCCGTCGCGGTCTTTCAGGCCGTCGCGCGGCAGCACCATGATCGCCCCGTTCATGCCCGAGACCACGTGCCAGGGGATCATCGCGCCGCCCGGTGCGCAGTGGTAGACGAACACGCCGGGGCGGGTGGCACGGAAGCGCAGTTTCACTTCCTCGCCGGGCTGGATGATGGTCAGCGCGCCGCCGCCCAGGGCGCCGGTGGAGGCATGGAAGTCGATGTTGTGGGTCAGGGTGTTGGTCGCCGGGTTGACCAGGGTGAGTTCCAGATAGTCGTCCTGATGCACCACCATCATCGGCCCGGGCACCGAACCATTGAAGGTCATGGCGTGGATCTCGGTGCCGTCGTCGTCGACGACGTGCTTCTTCTCCTCGATCACCATGCGGAACTGGACGACCTTGGGCTTGCCCTTGGCGCGCTGCTCGTGGGCATGGACGAAGGGTGGCGCGACCAGTTCGACCTGGACGTGCTCCAGTTTCGAGAGGTCCACGGCCGGCCCCATGTTCTTCGGCGCTGCTTCCCCGTCGGCCATTGCCGTACTGCTGCCAAGCATGCTGCCGGTGACGCCAAGGACCACGGCGCCGGCCAGCAGGGTACGGCGGGAAAGCGAAATCTCTTCCTGATCAAGCATGGGTAATTCTCCATAATCGACGATCTGTCGTTTGGAGAAGAAATACCCTGTCGGCAAATTCCTTCTTTGAGCCGGAACAAAGAAGGATTCAGCTGGACAACGTGTCGCAGGTGCTGCTGTGCGGTAGATCGCGTTTACAGTCTTCTCCCCATGCAGGCGGGCAAGACCGGGCTCGGCGAGGTAAGATTCTTCCTGCTCTGAATTCCAGCCCGGCGTGCGGGCTCCAACGGACAAGGATCATTCATGCGTCTGTACGGACTGACCCTGCTGGCCCTGATCACCGGTTGCCTCGGCATGCAGGAGGCGCACGCGAGCAGCGATGACTCCTGTTATCCGAGCTGGAACCTCAAGCGTGACACGCTGGACGTGTGCAACAGCCTGCCCTTCCTGAGCCCGGGCAACGACAGCCGGGTCAACCTGCAACTGCTGTTGGCCGACGCCGGCCAGGCCAGCATCCCCAACCGCGCGCTGACCGACGACGAGCAGCAGCTGGGTTACGGCCAGGTGCCTTTCCCGCTGGCACGCTGGCTCGACGGCGCGGCACCGGAAGATGCGACCGACAGCACCAGCACCGCATCCCTGGCCGATCTTGCCGCGCGCATCGGCCTGCCGGCGGATGCCGTGCAGTCCTCCGCCGACAGCTTCGCCAGTGGCGAAGGCAGCCGCTGCCGCAGCAACAATCCGCTCACCGCCCAGGACTTCCTCAGCCAGCTGCTGCTGGCCGACAGTCTCACCGCCGGCGAGCGCCAGGGCCTGGCCCGCGCTCGCCTGACCCTGCTGGGGGCCTGTCAGTGGGACGAAACCCAGCTCAGCGTGCTGCTGCCGGGCGACCTGCAGAGCGCCCCGGCCAAGGCCTATCGCACTTACCTCAAGGGTGCGGCAGACTTCTACAGCGGCCGTTTCGCCGATGCGCTGAAATCCTTCCGAAGCCTGCAGGACAGCGACCAGGCCTGGCTGAAGGAAACCTCGCGCTACATGGTCGCCCGCGCACTGCTCAACCAGGCGCAGCAGAACGCCTTCGACGAGATGGGTTACCCGGACCTGCGCAAGGTCGACAAGAAAATCCTCGCCCAGGCCGAATCCGCGCTGGGCGACTACCTCAAGGCTTATCCACAAGGCCGCTACGGCGCCTCGGCCAAGGGCCTGACGCGGCGTGTCTACTGGCTGATGAGCGATGAAGGCCGGCTGGCCGGCGAGTACGCCGAGTTGTTCGCCCGCGAGGATGCCGACGATCTCGCCCAACTGGTGCAGGAGGTCGACAACAAGCTGCTGGTCACCGCGCACCCGGCCGACGTGCGCGATGCGCGCCTGCTGGCGGTGCTCGACCTGATGCAGATGCGTCACCACGAACCCAGCGAGCCCCGCGCCCTGGACGCTGCGGGACTGGCTGCGCAGAAGGACCTCTTCGCGAAGAACCCCGGCCTGCATGACTACCTGACGGCGGCCTACCAGCTCTACGTCGAGGAAAAGCCCACCGAGGCGCTGAAGTCGCTGCCCGAAGAGCTGCCCTCCAGGCTCGACTACCTCGCCTTCAGCCAGCAGGTCCTGCGCGGTTTCGCCCTTGAGGCCGGCAACGACTGGATCGCCGCCGAGAAACTCTGGCTGCGCCTGTTGCCGCAGGCGGTGCAGCCACTGCAGCGCGACCAGCTGGAGCTGGCGCTGGCCTTCAACTACGAGCGCAGCGACCGACTGGTGAAGGTGTTCGCCGAAGGCTCGCCGGTACGCACGCCGATCATCCGCGAAATCCTCCTGCGCCACATCGCGGGGCCCGAACTGCTGCGCCAGCAGGCGAAATCCACCAGCGTCTCGGTGGAAGAGCGCGATACCGCGCTGTTCGCCCTGCTCTACAAGGACCTGCTGCACGGCCAGTACCAGGCCTATATCGACGACCTCGCCCTGCTGCCCACAGACGGTAGCGGCAAGCCGCTGGGCGCCAGCATCGGCTACCTCTACGGCAGCATGCCGCTGTCGCTGTTCCAGTGGCCCGGCGGCAAGAACGACAGCGGCTACGAGTGCCCGGCGATCGTCGACGTCGCCCGCGAACTGCTGCAATCCCCGCAGCCGCCCAAGGCGCTGAACTGCCTGGGCGAGTTCATCCTGCGCAACGGCCTGGACGGCTTCCCGCTCGACACCCAGCCCAGCGAGCGCGAACTGGGTGGCGGCGAGTCGCTGTTCCCCGGCACGCCCTACTCGCGCATGGACGGCTACCTCAAGGTCATCGCCGACAAGCAGGCGGTGGAAGAGGACCGCGCGTACGCGCTGTTCCGCGCCATCAACTGCTTCGCGCCCAGCGGCTTCAATGGCTGCGGCAGCCAGGACATTGCCCCGGCGCAGCGCAAGCAATGGTTCCGCACGCTCAAGGGCCAGTACTCCGCCACGCCCTGGGCGAAGGCGCTGAAGTACTACTGGTAAGCCCTGTGCGGCGCGCCCTGGCACTGGCCCTGGCGTTGCTCGCAGGCAACGCCTCGGCGGCCGGCGTGGATGCCGCCGAGCACGACGCCTTCTGGCTGTGGAGCGGCGTCGCCGCGCAACCGGTGCTGGCCCAGGCTCGCACGCTCTATGTACTGCAGGGGCAGGTCAGCGCGCCGCGCCAGCGCGACGGCCAGGCCCGCCTGATCGCCCAGGGCATTGCCATTCCGCGCCTGAAGCAGGGCGAGGTCTGGGTGGTCTACCGCGCCCATACCCTGCGCTGGAACGAGGGCATCTACCGCACCCTGCTGTCCCAACTGCGCCGCTGGCGTGCGGCGGGCAATCCGGTCGTGGGGGTGCAAATCGATTTCGATGCCCGCACGCGTTACCTGCACGAGTACGTCGACTTCCTCCAGGACCTGCGCACGCGCCTGCCTGAGGACTGCAAGCTGAGCATCACCGGGCTGATGGACTGGGGCAGCAATGGCGCACCGGACACCATCAACCGCCTGGCCGGCGTAGTGGACGAAGTGGTGGTGCAGACCTACCAGGGCCGCCAGACCATCCCCAACTACCAGGCCTACCTGCCTCGCGTGGCGCGACTGCAGTTGCCCTTCCGCATCGGCCTGGCGCAATACGGGGAGTGGCAGGCGCCGGACTACCTGGCCAGGAGCCGGTGGTTCAGGGGGTATGTGGTGTTCCTGCAGAACCCGTGAGCAGGGCGGACTGGGCAGAGGGCGCTCTTTGTAGGATGGGTGGAGCGGAGCGATACCCATGCTCCCGGTGCACGACATTGATGGGTATCGCTGCGCTCCACGCCATCCTACGTTCATAGCGACAGGTGGGTGGATCAGTTGCCGCCACACCCGCACTTGCCGCAATCGTTCCCGCAACCACCAGCCACTGCCGGCTCGCGCGAATCGCGTGTGGTGCCACTGTTGAGGTTGCGCATCAGCAGCGCGTACCCCAGGTCCAGCCCCTCTGGCACCGGGATATAGACGACGTGCCCATCGCCCGGCGCGACGCCAATGGATTCGCCTCGTGTGTTCTCCAGCGCATGCAGGCGGAAGGTGCGGTTGCCGGCCGGGGTCATCAGCTCGACGCTGTCGCCCACTTCAAAGCGGTTCTTCACCCGCACCTCGGCCAGCCCGTGACGGCGCTCGCCGGTGAACTCGCCGACGAATTGCTGGCGCTCGGAGAGGGAGTGGCCGTACTGGTAGTTCTGGTACTCGTCATGCACGTGGCGGCGCAGGAAGCCCTCGGTATAGCCGCGATGGGCCAGGGATTCGAGGGTGTCCATCAGGCCGAGGTCGAAGGCGCGCCCGGCGACGGCGTCGTCGATGGCCTTGCGGTAGGCCTGGGCCGTGCGCGAGACGTAGTAGTGGGACTTGGTGCGGCCCTCGATCTTCAGCGAATGCACGCCCATCTGCGTCAAACGTTGCACATGCTGGATGGCGCGCAGGTCCTTGGAGTTCATGATGTAGGTGCCGTGCTCGTCCTCGAAGGCCTCCATCAGCTCGCCGGGGCGGTTGGCCTCTTCGAGCAGGACGATCTCCTTGGTCGGCGCGCCGATGCCCAGGGTCGGCTCGACGTTGCGCACGGCGTGGCCCAGTTCGTCCTCATGGGCGGCGTGGGTCTGGTATTCCCAGCGGCAGGCGTTGGTGCAGGTGCCCTGATTGGGGTCGCGGCGGTTGATGTAGCCCGACAGCAGGCAGCGCCCGGAGTAGGCCATGCACAGCGCGCCGTGGACGAAGACTTCCAGTTCCATCCCCGGCACGCGCTCGCGGATTTCGCCGATTTCCTCCAGCGACAGCTCGCGGGAGAGGATTACCCGCTTGAGCCCCTGCTGGCGCCAGAACTCCACGCTGGCCCAGTTCACCGCGTTGGCCTGCACCGAAAGGTGGATATCAACCTCAGGGAAATGCTGGCGAACCAGCATGATCAGGCCGGGATCGGACATGATCAGCGCGTCCGGGCCCAGGGCGATCACCGATTCGACGTCTTGCAGGAAAGTCTTCAGCTTGGCGTTATGCGGCGCGATGTTGACCACTACGTACAGGCGCTTGCCCAGCGCATGGGCCTCGTTGATGCCGGTGGCGAGGTTGGCGTGGTCGAATTCGTTGTTACGCACTCGCAGGCTGTAGCGCGGCTGGCCGGCGTAGACGGCGTCGGCACCATAGGCGAAGGCATGGCGCAGGCTCTTCAGCGAGCCGGCGGGGCAAAGCAGTTCGGGGGCAAACGGAGTGGGGGACATGGCAATGCAGCGGGTAGTGGGAAAAAGGCTGCCACTCTAGGAAATCCGCGGGTTGCGCGTGCTGAGCGAGGTCAACGGATTTTGCATCCGCGCCCGGTGGTGATAGGCCCGACGTGCTCTTTCTAGGATGGGTGGAGCGTAGCGATACCCATGCTGTCGGCGCGCCAAAATGATGGGTATCGCTACGCTCCACGCCATCCTACGGAGTGTTCTTCCGGCAATGTCCGGAGGGGATCATTCCAGCCAGCGGCGCCCCTGCAATTCCAGCAGGGTCTGCGCCTGCTCCGGCCCGTTGCTGCCGGCCGGATAGGGGCGCGGGCTCTGGTAGTGCTCGTGCCAGCCGGCGAGGATCGGGTCGACCCAGCGCCAGGCCGCTTCCACCTCGTCGCGGCGCATGAACAGCGTGGAGTCGCCCTCGATCACATCCAGCAGCAGGCGTTCGTAGGCGTCCCAGCGGCGCTTGTTGGTGCTGAACGCCTGGGCGAGGTTGAGGTCCAGCTCCACCGGCTCCAGCTGCATGCCCTTGCCCGGCGCCTTGGCCATCAGCTGCACGCTGATGCGCTCCTCCGGCTGCAACCTTATCCACAGGCGGTTGGCCGCGCCGGCACCGTTGCCGATCAGGCTGTTGGGGACCGGTTTGAACTGGATGACGATCTCCGAGCATTTCTTCGCCATGCGCTTGCCGGTGCGCAGGTAGAACGGCACGCCAGACCAGCGCCAGTTGTCGATCGCCGCCTGAACGGCGACGAAGGTCTCCGTATCGCTGTCGTTGTCGACATTTTTCTCGAACCAGTAGGCCGGCACTTCCTGCCCGCCAATATGCCCGGCAGTGTACTGGCCGCGGACGGTCTTGTCCTGCACGTCCTGCCCGGTGATCGGCTTGAGCGCCTGGAGGATCTTCACCTTCTCGTTGCGCACCGCCTCGGCATCGAAGCGCACCGGCGCTTCCATGGTCACCAGGCAGAGCAACTGCAGCAGGTGGTTCTGCACCATGTCGCGCATGGCCCCGGCATGGTCGTAGTAGCCGCCGCGGTTTTCCACGCCGAGGGTTTCGCTGACGGTGATCTGCACGTGGTCGATGGGACCGTTGCGCCACACCGGCTCGAACAGGGTGTTGGCGAAGCGCAGGGCCATGAGGTTCTGCACCGTCTCCTTGCCCAGGTAGTGGTCGATGCGGAAGACGCGGGATTCGTCGAACACCTCGCCGATGGCCTGGTTGATCGCCAGCGCCGACTCCAGCGAATGCCCCAGCGGCTTCTCCAGCACGATGCGCGCCAGCGGGCCGGCCAGGCCGGCGATCTTCAGGTTCTGCGCAATCGGCGCGAAGAGGCTCGGCGCGGTGGCCAGGTAGTGCACCAGCACGCGACCTTCGCTGCGCTTGAGTGCCTTGGCCAGACGACCGAAGTCGGCGCTCTGCGAGGCGTCCATCGCCACGTATTGCAGGCGCTGGGCAAAGCTGCGCCAGGCTTCGGCGGAGAAATCGCTGCGCGCCACCTGGACCCGGCAGTTGCGTTCGGCGAGTTCGAGGTAGGCCGCGTTGTCACGCTGGCTGCGGGCGAGGGCGAAGATCCGCGTATCGGCCGGCAGGCGGTTTTCCCGATGCAGGTGGTAGAGCGCCGGCAGCAATTTGTGCAGCGCCAGGTCACCGCTGCCGCCGAACACCAGGATATCGCAGGAACTGGGAAGACTAAGGCTGGCGGGCGTATTCAAGGACTTATTCCCTGGGCTTGGCGAGTAGTTTTGTAGTATAACTACAACAAGACTACATAATTCTCAGACAACTATCACCGAGCCTATCCCTGTGAACCTTTTGCAGCACATTGCCCAGTCGCGTCATCTGCTCCGCAAGTCGGAGCTCAAGGTTGCCGATCACGTGATGCAGGACCCTGCATCGGTCATGCACAGCTCCATGGCGGACCTCGCCCATGGCGTCGGCGTCAGCGAGCCGACCATCGTGCGCTTCTGCCGCGCCATTGGCTGCAGCGGGTTCCAGGACCTCAAGCTCAAGCTGGCGCAGAGCCTGGCCGCCGGTGCCAGTTTCGGCCAGTTCTCGATCAACGAGAGCGACTCGGTGGCGGACTTCAGCCTGAAGATCTTCGACACCACCCTGCACTCGCTGATGGAAGTGCGCGAGCACCTCGACACCCATGCCCTGGAGCGCGCCGTCGCGGCCATTGCCCATGCCCAGCGTGTCGAGTTCTATGGCTTCGGCGCTTCCGGCGCGGTGGCGGCGGATGCCCAGCACAAGTTCTTCCGCCTGCTGCTGTCGGCGGCGGCGTATTCCGACCCGCATATGCAGGCCATGTCGGCGGTGACCCTCAAGCCTTCGGACGTGGCGATCTGCATCTCCCAGTCCGGCCGCTCCAAGGACCTGCTGGTGACCGCCAATCTGGTGCGCGAAGCCGGCGCCACGCTGATCACCCTCTGCCCCAGCCAGACCCCGCTGGCCGACCTGGCCACGGTGAACCTGGCGGTGGACGTGCACGAAGACACCGATATCTACACCCCGCTGACCTCGCGCATTGCCCACCTGGTGGTGATCGACGTGCTGGCGATGGGCGTGGCCATGGCCCGCGGCCCGGACCTGGTGAACCACCTCAAGAGCGTGAAGCGCAGCCTGCGTAGCCTGCGCCTGTCGCCCAAGGTGGTGAAGAACCACGAGGAGCGCCCGGAAGAGGCGTCCTGAGACCATACCTGTAGGAGCGAGCTTGCTCGCGAACAGAGCTAGCCGGGTGTTCCAGGGCTGAGCGGTTCGCGAGCAAGCTCGCTCCTACAAAAGCCCGCCGCCTGGGTTGGCCGATGTAGCGGCTCGCCGACCGCCCGTCGGCGTCACCGGCGCTTCACCACCACGTCGTCAAACGGTCATCCGCCCCCAGCATGCTGGCGTCTCCAGCCCTTCGGCCTTGGGAGATGCGAGATGCCCCGCCATATCGACGACACCCAGCTCCAAGTGGATAGCAAGACCCGCCGCAAGCTCGAAGACCAGCGGCGCATGCAGTTCCGTCGCGCCATCGAGGACCGCATGGAGGCCCAGCGCCTCGCCCTCGAAACCTCCGATTACCCCGACCTGATCGCCGCCGCCTACCTCACTTCGGCGAAGGCGGGCCGGCGAAGCGTTCGGCAAGCTGGCTGATCAGCGCCCGCTCTTCACGGATGAAGGCGACGAACGCCTGGGCCACCGGACTCAGGCGCTTGCCGCGGGCGTGCACCAGACACCAGCTGCGGTAGAGCGGCAGCTCCTCCACCGGCAGTTCGTGCAGCAGCCCGGACTGCAGCTCGCGGCTCACCGCGTGGCGCGGCAGCAGCGCCAGTCCCAGTCCCGCCAATACCCCTTCCCGTGATCCCTCCAGCGAGGCGAATTCCAGCGTCTGCGCGAAGTGCGCGCGTTTCTGCTGGAAGTGTTCCTCACAGGCCTTGCGCGTACCCGAGCCGGGCTCGCGGATCAGCAGCGGATAGGGCTCCAGGTCCTTCAGCGAAAGCTTCGCGGCGTTGCACAGCGGGTGGTCCGGCGGTGCCACGGCAACGATCGGGTTGTTCAGGAAGGGCAGGAACTCCAGCGCCATGTCCTGCGGCACCAGGGACATGATCACCAGGTCGTCGCGGTTGTCCGACAGGCGCTTGATCACCTGGGCGCGGTTGACCACTGTGAGGTTCAGGCTGACATCCGGGTGCTGCGCGTGGAACGCGGCGAACAGGTGCGGGGTGATGTACTTGGCGCTGGATTCCACCGCCAGGCGCAGCTGGCCCTGCAACGAACCCTTGAGGTCGGAGAGGTTCATGTCCAGCACTTCCAGGCGCTGGAAGATATCGGTGGTGGCGCGCAGCAGGGCGTCGGCGGCATCGGTCTGGTAGAGCTTCTTGCCGATGTACTCGAACAGCGGCTGGCCGACCAGTTCTTCGAGCTGGCGGATCTGCAGGCTGACCGCCGGCTGGGTCAGGGCCATTTCCTCGGCGGCGCGGCTGTAGGAACGGCTTTCGCACACCGCGCGGAAAACCTGCAGCTGGCGAAGGGTCATACGCATCAATGACTTACGCATAGAAGCCTGCTCGATGGCGACATTTTCCAGCGACTATAAAGCATTCTTTATGGCTACCCCAATAATTATTGATTTTGGTTAATCCTCCCTCCCGCGCTAGGGTAAAAACACGCCGGAACCCGCTCCGGCCACGAATATCCACAAGAGAATCCAGCTGCCTGAACGGGGCTGCCGATTGGTCTTTACGCCGGGGTCCACAAGGCCCGGGCCGAGGGAAAGCCGCAGTGATCAAGAAAATCCTGATCGCCAACCGTGGGGAGATCGCTGTCCGGATCGTGCGCGCCTGCGCCGAGATGGGCATTCGTTCGGTGGCCGTCTATTCCGACGCCGACCGCCACGCCCTGCATGTGAAGCGTGCCGACGAAGCGCACAGCCTGGGCGCCGACCCGCTGGCGGGTTACCTCAACCCGCGTGCGCTGGTGAACCTGGCCGTGGAAACCGGTTGCGACGCCCTGCACCCCGGTTACGGCTTCCTCTCCGAGAACGCCGAACTGGCCGATATCTGCGCCGAGCGCGGGATCAAGTTCATCGGCCCGTCCGCGGAAGTCATCCGCCGCATGGGCGACAAGACCGAGGCGCGCCGCAGCATGATCGCCGCCGGCGTGCCCTGCACCCCCGGCACTGAAGGCAACGTCGCCGATCTGGCCGAAGCCTTGTCCGAAGCCGAGCGTATCGGTTACCCGGTGATGCTCAAGGCCACCTCCGGTGGCGGCGGCCGCGGTATCCGCCGCTGCAACAGCCGCGAAGAGCTGGAGCAGAATTTCCCCCGCGTGATCTCCGAGGCCACCAAGGCCTTCGGCAGCGCGGAAGTCTTCCTCGAGAAGTGCATCGTCAATCCCAAGCACATCGAGGCACAGATTCTCGCCGACTCCTTCGGCAACACCGTGCACCTGTTCGAGCGCGATTGCTCGATCCAGCGCCGCAACCAGAAGCTCATCGAGATCGCCCCCAGCCCGCAGCTGACCCCCGAGCAGCGCGCCTACATCGGCGACCTGTCCGTGCGCGCCGCCAAGGCCGTGGGCTACGAGAACGCCGGCACCGTGGAGTTCCTGCTCGCCGATGGCGAGGTGTACTTCATGGAGATGAACACCCGCGTGCAGGTGGAACACACCATCACCGAGGAAATCACCGGCATCGACATCGTCCGCGAGCAGATTCGCGTGGCGTCGGGCCTGCCGCTGTCCGTGAAGCAGGAAGACATCATTCACCGCGGCTTCGCGTTGCAGTTCCGCATCAACGCCGAAGACCCGAAGAACAACTTCCTGCCGTCCTTCGGCAAGATCACCCGCTACTACGCGCCCGGCGGCCCCGGCGTGCGCACCGACACGGCGATCTACACCGGCTACACCATCCCGCCGTACTACGACTCGATGTGCCTGAAGCTGGTGGTCTGGGCACTGACCTGGGAAGAGGCGCTGGACCGCGGCCTGCGTGCGCTGGACGACATGCGCGTGCAAGGCGTGAAGACCACTGCGGCCTACTACCAGGAAATCCTCAAGAACCCGGAATTCCGTAACGGCCAGTTCAATACCAGCTTCGTCGAAAGCCACCCGGAACTGACCCAGTACTCCATCAAACGCACCCCGTCGCACCTGGCCATCGCCATCGCTACCGCCATTGCCGCCCACGCTGGCCTGTGAGGATCACGTACATGACCGTTGCCAAGAAAGTCACCGTCACCGATACCATCCTGCGCGACGCCCACCAGTCGCTGCTGGCGACCCGGATGCGCACCGAGGACATGCTTCCCATCTGCGACAAGCTCGACAAGGTCGGCTACTGGTCGCTGGAAGTCTGGGGCGGCGCTACCTTCGACGCCTGCGTGCGCTTCCTCAAGGAAGACCCGTGGGAGCGCCTGCGCAAGCTCAAGGCCGCGCTGCCCAACACCCGCCTGCAGATGCTCCTGCGCGGGCAGAACCTGCTGGGCTACCGCCACTACAGCGATGACGTGGTCCGTGCCTTCGTTGCCAAGGCGGCGGTCAACGGCATCGACGTGTTCCGCATCTTCGACGCGATGAACGACGTGCGTAACCTGCGCGTCTCCATCGAAGCCGTGAAGGCCGCTGGCAAGCACGCCCAGGGCACCATTGCCTACACCACCAGCCCGGTGCACACCATCGATGCCTTCGTTGCCCAGGGCAAGGCCATGGCCGACATGGGCGTGGACTCCATCGCCATCAAGGACATGGCCGGCCTGCTGACTCCGTATGCCACCGGCCAACTGGTCAAGGCGCTGAAAGAGGCGCTGCCGCTGGACGTGGTGGTGCACTCCCACGACACCGCCGGTGTGGCCAGCATGTGCCAGCTCAAGGCTGTGGAAAACGGCGCCGACCGCATCGACACCGCGATCTCCAGCATGGCCTGGGGCACCAGCCACCCGGGCACCGAATCCATGGTCGCTGCCCTGCGCGACACCCCGTTCGATACCGGCCTGGACCTGGAGCTGATCCAGGAAATCGGCATGTACTTCCACGCCGTGCGCAAGAAGTACCACCAGTTCGAGAGCGAGTTCACCGGCGTGGATACCCGCGTGCAGGTCAACCAGGTACCGGGCGGGATGATTTCCAACCTGGCCAATCAGCTCAAGGAACAGGGCGCGCTGAACCGCATGCCCGAAGTACTCGCGGAAATCCCCCGCGTGCGCGAAGACCTCGGCTTCCCGCCCCTGGTCACCCCGACCTCGCAGATCGTCGGCACCCAGGCGTTCTTCAACGTGCTGGCCGGCGAGCGCTACAAGACCATCACCAACGAGGTGAAGCTCTACCTGCAGGGCCGTTACGGCAAGGCGCCGGGCAAGATCAACGAGCAACTGCGCCGCCAGGCCATCGGCAACGAGGAAGTCATCGACGTGCGCCCGGCCGACCTGATCAAGCCGGAGCTGAACAAGCTGCGCGAAGAGATCGGCAGCGTCGCCAAGTCCGAAGAGGACGTGCTCACCTACGCCATGTTCCCGGACATCGGCCGCAAGTTCCTCGAGGAGCGCGCGGCCGGCACCCTGAAGCCGGAAGAACTGCTGCCGATCCCCAACGGCAAGGGCGTCGCTGCGGCTGGCGGTGAAGGCGTGCCGACCGAATTCGTGGTCGACGTGCACGGCGAGAGCTACCGCGTGGACATCACCGGCGTCGGCGTGAAGACCGACGGCAAGCGCCACTTCTACCTGTCGGTGGATGGCATGCCCGAGGAAGTGGTGTTCGAGCCGCTCAACGAGTTTGTCGGCGGAGGTGGCAACAAGCGCAAGCACGCCAGCGAGCCGGGCCATGTCAGCACCACCATGCCGGGCAACATCGTCGATGTGCTGGTGAAGGAAGGCGACAGCGTGAAGGCCGGCCAGGCCGTGCTGATCACCGAAGCGATGAAGATGGAGACCGAAGTGCAGGCGGGCATCGCCGGCACCGTGAAGGCCATCCACGTAGCCAAGGGCGACCGGGTCAACCCCGGTGAGATCCTGGTTGAAATTGAAGGCTGACCAAGGACAGACGGGTCTTTAAGGTTCAGTCCCACGGGGGAGCACGATGCTCCCCCTTTTTTTGCCCGCAGGTTTTTCAGCCGACGGCGCGTTTGCTTGATCTGCGTCGGAAACTTCCTTCAGAAACCCATTAGCGTCGACGCTGGGAAAACTGACCAGGGTGCGGTGATGGGGAGAGTCGTTCTGTGGTGGGTGCTGCTGTGTGCGAGCGCCCAGGCATTGGCGCAGTCATCGGAAATGATGGATCGGCTTGCTGCCCTGGAGAAGGACCCGGCCAAGCGCGAGCAGGCCTATGCGGCCGCCGAGGAGCGCATCCTGCTGTGCAGCAAGTGCCACGGCAAGGACGGCAACAGCAAGCGCGATTACATCCCCAACCTGGCCGGGCAGAATCCGCAGTACCTGTTCGATGCCTTCGAGAAGTACGTCGATGGCCAGCGCACCGACTTCGTGATGAACCAGGCGGCCAAGCTGCTGACGCTCAACGAGCGGGTGAATATCGCTTACTACTTCAGCCAGCAGGCGGTCCTGCCTCGCACGGAAGCCGTGCCTGACGCGGCGGAGATCGAGCAGGGCGCCCAGCGCTTCGCCACGGTCTGCGTGACCTGCCATGGTGCCCAGGCGCTGGGCCATGATGGCTTCCCGCGTATTGCCGGGCAGCCCAGGCCTTACCTGACCCACGCGCTGCAGCGCTACCGTGACAAGGACCCGAGCCGGGCTGGCTCGCCGATGCTGGCGGTAGCCGGGCTACTCAGTGATGACGACATCAAGGCGCTGGCGGCTTACGTCAGCCAACTGCAGCCCTGAATCAACCAGCCGCCCTGCGGCGGCTGGCTGGAGTGTGCTCTAAAGGCCGATGAACCCTTACTGCTGCTTGTCTTCGGCCGGCTTGTTGGCGGTCTCGACTTGCGCTTGCGGTGCGGCCTGTTCGGCGGCTGGCTGCTCTGTCGAGGCGGCTTGTTCCTCGGTGGAGGTCGGTGCGGGCTGCTCTGCCGGCGCACGCTTGGCTTGCTGCTGGGTGGCGGCAGCGGGCACTGCGGTTTGCGAGGTCGGCTCGGGTTTCTTGTCGCAGGCGGCGAGGACGGTGCAGGCGGCGATCAGGATGCAAAGCTTTTTCATGGAGTGCTCACTCATCAAACGAAAGGCAAATGCCGGTCGGCTGACCGGGGGCGCAAGCTTTGCCGCGAGTGGCGGGTGAGACCATGTGCCTTGCTCCGAGAAAGATCAGGAAGTTTCCGAATCTCGCGTAACAGGGCGGGACGAAAAAGCCCGGCGGCTGCCGGGCTTTTCGTGACGTGATCCGGAAGATCAGAACGCCATCTGCCACTGGGCGATCAGCGCGTGGTTCTGCGCATTGCTGCCCATCTGCCCGCTGTAGCCGATGCCGACGGTATTGCGCGCGGACACGCCAAGGTCGAAGCCGACGTCCAGCAGCAGGCTGTTGCGGTCCAGCGCGGTGCCCTGGACGCTGAAGGCATCACCGCCGGCAATGAAGGACTGGCGGGTTTCGCTGTCGATGTCGCCGAAGGTGTGATGCCAGCCCAGGCCCAGGCGCGGGGTGAAGCTCATGCCGTTGCTCAGGGTGTCCAGGCGGGCGATGCGCAGGCCCAGGGTGCTGCTCAGGTTGTCCTGGTCCTGGGAGTCGACGTGCAACGCGGCGGCGCCGCCTTTCTCGTCGTACGAATCGCGCTCGTAGCGCTGGTAGTCCAGGCGCGCGTAAGGCTCGGCGCTCAGGCGGCCGCTGCCCATGGCGTAGCCGGTCTCGGCGAAGGCCTGCCAGCTGTCGGCGTCATAGTCACCTTTGGGGCGATCGCTGAAGCCGTCGAACTCGACCCGGCGTTTGCTCTCGCCGTCGTGGCTGCTGTAGGCCGCGCCCAGTCGCACGGCCAGCGGGCCGCTCTGGTGCAGTGCGTAGGCGCCCAGGTGCCAGCTGTCGATATCGCCGGAAACACCGCCGCTGCCATCCAGGTCAGTGTGCGAGTAGCCGCCCAGCACGCCCAGGCGCCAGTCCGGGGTCACCGCCCAGTCGGCACCGAGCAGGGTGCCGCCGGTGTTCTGTTGCAGGTCGCCACTCTTGTCGTGTTCGTCGAGCTTGCCGTGGCTGCCGATGCCTTGCACCCATAGGCGGCCGGCGGCGTTCGGGTCGTTCAGGTTGCGCGCTTCGCTGGGCACGCCGGTGGCGGCGAGCATCGGCGTATCGTTGCGCTCGGTGGCAGCCAGCAAGCTGTTGCTGCCCAGTTGGCGTACGGCGTTGAGCATGGCGCTGCCGACTTGCTGGCTGCCGGCGATGGTCGCGGCGGCGAGGCTGGCGTTGCTGGCGCCGGCCAACTGCTCCAGGGCAGCGCTGGCGTTGCCCGCATCGCTGGTGACCAGCGCGTTGTACAGCGCGCCGCCGTTCTGGCTTTGCAGCGCGGCGCCGGCATTGCGGCCGTTGCTGCTGCTGGCCAGGTCGCCGAACTGCACGTCGTTGCGGGTCAGTTGCAGATCGACGCTGTTGGTGCCGTAGCTGAGCGTCGGGGTGAGGAAGGCGAAGTTGCTCTTCACGTCGGCGAACTGCCCGCTGACGCCGCCGGTAGCGCTGATGACCTGCACACTGCTCTGCCACGGCCAGTTGCCGCTGCCGGCCTGCACAGCGAGGTGCGAGCCAGCGATGCTGGCGGTGCCGTCCACCTGCACGGTGGCGTGGGCGCCGCTGGGCTCCACGCCGAAGGACAGCGTCGAGCCGTTCTGCAGGCTGAGGTTGCCGGTGACGTGTGCAGCGCCCAGGGCCGGCGAGGCGATCAGGGTGCCGGCAACGGTCAGGCCGCCGACACTGCCGCTGCCCGAGTAGGTGGCGCCCTGGTCGACCTGCAGGGTGCCGAGGATGCTGCCGGTGTTGCTCAGGCTGGCGCCGCTGAAGACTTCGCCGCCTTCGCTGAAGTCGTTCACGCTGGAGAGGGCCCAACTGCCCTGTTTCACGTCCAGCCATTCGAAGTTGCTGCTGTTGCCGAAGCTGCCGCCGGCGGCGTCGTCGAGGGTGACGGTATCGCGGCCGCTGCCGCCGTCCACCAGGCCTTCGAAGCGGCTGCCGGAGAGCAGCACCAGGCTGTCGTTGCCGCCGCCCATTTCCAGAGCGATGCCGTTGCCGCCGTGGATCAGGCCGTCGTTGATCACGGTGTCGTCGAGGTCGCCCGAGAGCGTCACGCCCGAGGAGGATTCGCCGGAAATCGTGCCGTGGTTTTCCAGGGTGGTGGAGCTGAAGCCGCTGTTGCCGTTGCCGTCGTCGACCAGGATGCCGCGGTCGACGCTGCGGATGATGGCGCCGGCGTAGTTGATGATGGTGCCGCCGCCCATGGCGATGCCTTCGCTGCCGTTGGGCGAGCCGTCCTTCGAGCCGGCTGCGCCGAGGCCTTCGATGATGCCGTGGTTCTCGATGTGGCCGGTGTAGTCGATGTCCACGCCATCGCCGTCGCCATCCGGCACCAGGCCGTTGTAGGCGCCGCTGATGCGCCCGTAGTTGATCACGGTGCCGTCGCCGTCCGAGCCGAAGCCCGAGCCGTTGCGGCCGATGATCACGCCGTCCGCATAGTTGATCAGGGTGGCGCCCACATCGGTGGTGATGCCGTGGCGGCCGCCGCTGATCAGGCCGTGGTTTTCCACGTGGCCGCCCGCGGCACCCTGGAAGTCGATGCCGTCGTTCTTGGTGTCGGCGGTGACCATGTCGGAGCTGCTGATCTCGCCGTAGTTGGTGATGCTCGCGTTGCCGCCGGGGCGAATCGCGTCGTTGCCGTCGCTGTGGATGACCCCGCTGGCGCGGTTGATGATCGTGGTGGTGGCGGCGCTCTGCAGCTTGTCCAGGTCCAGCGCCTGGCCGGTGGCCGAGGTGATGCTGCCGGCGTTGTCGATCAGCAGGCTGCCGGCGCTGAACGGGTTGTTCATGCGGATGGCGTCGTCGTAGCCGACGATACGGCCGCCTTCGCGGTTGATGATCTGGTAGAAGCGCGTGGTGCCGTCGCTTCCGGAGGTGTCGACCACGCGGCCGGTGCTGGACTGCAACAGGCCGCTGTTGTCGATGACCACGCCGCTGCCGGTGGCTGCGCCCTTGAGGTCGAGGCTCTTGCCGCTGGTGACCAGGCTGCCGGTGCGGGTGACCGTCAGGGTGTCCTGGTTGGCCAGGGTGCGGCTGCTGGTCTGCGCGTCGCTGATGATGGGCGATACCGGAACGGCATGGGCGGTTTCGGCGGCCAGGCTCGCCAGAACGACGGCGATGCTCAGCGCGAGCGGGGAGGGCTTGTGCAGCATGGCAGGGCGTCCTTTTCTTATCGAAGTGGCCGCCTGTTATAGCGATGGATTCTTACGCTTTTGTAACGCTGCTGGCCTTGTGCCTTGCCTGCGTGCCCAGCGGGAAGACGAGAAACCTTATATACTCTGCGGTCTTTTTACCGTTTCCACTGTGAGAACCGCCGTGAGCCAGCTGCCGCCCTGCCCCAAATGCAACTCCGAATACACCTACGAAGACGGCGCCCAGCTGGTCTGCCCCGAGTGCGCCCATGAGTGGTCCGCCGATGCATCCGCCGAGGCCGACGGCGACGCCCGCGTGATCAAGGATTCGGTCGGCAACCTGCTGCAGGACGGCGACACCATCACCGTGATCAAGGACCTCAAGGTCAAGGGCTCGTCCCTGGTGGTGAAGGTCGGCACCAAGGTGAAGAACATTCGCCTGGTGGACGGCGACCACGACATCGACTGCAAGATCGACGGCATCGGCGCGATGAAGCTGAAGTCGGAGTTCGTGCGCAAGGTCTGAGCCTTCTGCGCAGCGATGAAAAAGCCCGGCCAAGTGCCGGGCTTTTTGTTGCCTGCCCCTTGCCGCGGGCGGCTTTCTGTAGGAGCGAGCTTGCTCGCGAACCGCCCAGCTTCGGTGCATGCCTGGAGCCCTGTTCGCGAGCAAGCTCGCTCCTACAGGCGACCCATGCCCCTCCGAAAATGGGTCTGAGGCACTTATTCCTTGTAGTAAACGATCTGGTTGCTGGTCGCCAGCAGCGCACCGGACTCGCTCCAGAGCTGGGCGCTCTGGTCGAAGAAGCCATTGCGGAATTCCTGGGCGCGGGCGTCGCCCAGCAGGTAGCCGGTGCCGACCTCGGCCAGTTGCGCAGCGTCGGTGTGGAAGTAGGTGGTGATCGACACGGTGCCGGCCGGTACCGGCGTGGCGCGGCGCAGCCAGACGCGTGGGTAGAAGATGTCGCTCAGCGCCGCCAGGGACAGGAAGTCCAGCGGGCGCGGTTGTGCATCGCGCAGCCAGAGCTGGCTGCGGCTGGTCTCGCCGCTGCCGTCCCATTTGGTCGGGAAGGCGCCGGAGACCGGGCGCATCTCGTACTGTCTGGGCCAGGCCACGCCCTTGGCGGCCGGACTCATCGGCTCGAAGTCGCTGGCGGGGGCAAGGTCAGGGAAGGGCAGGTCGGTCAGGCTCCAGGTCTCGCGGCGCAGCGCAGTGACCAGGGTAGCGGTGGTGGTGACCTGCTGTTCACCGGCGTCATCGGCCTGGGTCAGTTGCAGCAGCCAGTGCTGGGTGGAGCGGTTGGTGCGCACCGGAATGGCTTCGACCTGGAAGGCGCCGGCCACGACCGCCGCGGCGTAGTTCACCGTCAGCGACACCGGGCTGCCGAGCAGCTGCGGGTGACGCAGCGCGCCCTGCAGGAGGACCGCGGCGGTCACGCCGCCGAAGGGGCCGACCATGTTCCAGTAGTCCTGGCTGGTGTGGCCTTCGTAGAGGTTGGGTTGGCCGGCAACGGGTTGCAGGGCCACGGCGCGGTCGAACGGGTGCAAGGCGGTATCGGTCATGACTCTCTCGGCGCTTTTTGTTCTCGGGAGAGGCTCTATGTAGAGGAAAGCGCCGAGGCGGGTCAAGGATACCGAGCGGTCAGGGCGTGACCTCGAACCGCAATGTGCCGATGACTTGTCCGGCTTCGGTGAGCACCTGCACCTGCCACTTGCCGCTGGGGTCGCTGGGGAAGTTCTGCTTGTGCGTCCAGGCGCGGTAGCCGGCTTCGCGGCCGCCCTTGATGTCCAGGGCGATGCGGTCGACTTCCTGGCCGTCCTTGCGCCAGGCGTGATAGATGCGCTCGTTCAGCCCGCGCGGAGCGTTGATCGCAGTGTAGGCGTAAAGGCCCTGGCTCTTGATCTGCGCGACGCTGACCGTCTCCAGGCTGTCGCCTGGGGTGCGCTGGGCGTTGTCGAAGCTCTCGGTCACCGCCATCTCGGTCATCCACAGGGTCGAGGGTGGCACCCAGGCGCGGGCGAACCAACCCACCGCGCCGATGGACAGGGTCAGGCCGATGAGAGCGAACCAGCGCCACCATTTGTGGATCTTCACCGTCACCGCGAGGCTGGGGAACGACAGCAGCACGGCGATGCCCAGCGCCGCCTCGTAGCTCTGCGGGGTGCTCAGGTGGAGGATGATCGGCAGCGCGGTGAGCAGCACCGCGAACAGCGTCAGGGTGTGATAGCCGAGGAAGGTCCAGCGCCGCACCGACAGCCATTTGTAGTAGATCGGGTCGGTGATCGCGGCGAGCCCCGCCAGCGTCAGCACGCCGGTGAACAGCGCCTGGCCGCTGTTCCAGGTGGTGGTGACGAAGAAGAACGGCAGGCAGAAGAACAGGCTTTCCTGGTGGATCAACTGGGTCGCGTAGCGCAGCAGGCCGGGCGGTACTTCCCAGCCGAAGCGGCTCTTGAAGCGCTTGGTGAGCAGGTTCTCCAGCATCAGCCAGATCCAGCTGACCAGCATGACGATGGCCATGGCGCGGGCGAAACCGGCGCGGTGGCGGTCGACCATGACGAAGCTGAACACCCCGGAGCAGAAACCGAAGAGGGCGATCAGGCGCGGGTAACGCTGCAGCAGGCCGAGGACGAGGGTGATCAGGCGCTGCACGCGCTCTTTCCAGATGAGCATGGGGACGATGGGACAACGAAAACGAAAGGGGGCGAGATTGTAACGCCGGATGTCGGCGAGGGGCACGGGGAGTGACGGGAGGGGCGCGGTGCTCGGGCGTTTCCCTCACCCCAGCCCTGGCTGCGCGCCCCGCTCCTGAGGGAGAGGGAGCCGTCCGCAGCGTTGGGTCGTAACGGAGTCAGCCGGGGAGTGCCGAGCATTCAGAGCCTACCGAACAGTCCCCTCTCCCTCCGGGAGAGGGTTAGGGTGAGGGCAGGCCGCAGCGCCGAAGTCGGTTCGCGAGCAAGCTCGCTCCTACGAAGAGCGGGCTTCAATGCTTCCCGCTCAACTCCTCCCGCGCGAAGTCGACGAACAGCTGCGCCGGCTTGGTCAGCTGGGCGCGCTTGAGCCAGGCGGCGACCAGGCCGGAGGCGCTGACGTCCTCGGCGATGTTCACCATCACCACCTTCTTGCCGTCGTAGGTGCACTCCGAATGCGGGCGGGTGACCAGCACCGAGAAGCCGAAACCCTGGCCGACCATGCCGCGCACCATCTCGATGGAGGGCGAGCTGAAGGCGATGTGCGGGTTCAGCCCCAGTTCCTCGAAGATGCGCACGAAGTAGGTGCGGCTGGGTTGCACGTCCAGCAGGATCATCGGTTCCAGCACCAGGTCGCGCAGGGAGACCTTGTCCTGCTTGGCGAAGCGGTGGTTCTCCGGCAACAGCGCGTAGGGACGCTGGGCGGGCATCAACGGGTCGGTGGAGATGGTGGCGTCGAGGTCGTGTTCGTAGAGCAGTGCCAGGTCGAAGCGGCCGGCGGTGAGGCCCTGCACCAGTTCCTGCTGCTCGCCGTCGCTGATGCGGATTTCCACGCCCGGATAGCGCTCGCGGAAGCCCGAGATCAGGCGCGGCAGGTAGAGCGGGGCGACCGTCTCGAAGCAGCCGATGTCGATCTGCCCAGCGACCACGTCGTTGTCCGCCAGGGCGTTCTGCTCGAACTCGTGGGCCATGCGCAGCAGTTCCTGCGCCTTGCGGTAGAAGCGCGCGCCGCTGGGGGTGAGCGACACGCCCTGGGCGTGGTGGCGGATGAACAGCTGCACGCCGAAGCTCTCTTCCAGCCCCTTGATCGCCGTGGAAATGGACGGTTGCGCGATGTACAGCTTGCGCGAGGCTTCAGCCACGCTGCCGCACTCCACGGTGGTCACGAAATACTTCAGTTGCCGCAAGGTATAGGAAGCCACTGCACGCCTCGTTGATGCTTTTTTATACAAGATACCGCGTTGAGCCGGCCGGCGGGGGCGGCCCGTGGCGAAGATTTTCCTCGCCGGGGACCACATTTTTCATGGCCTTGGCCGCCTGCTGCGTCCCTCCGGGCGCGGGCATACTCCGCCCAAACCCGAAATGCACCCTGCAAATCCCATACACGCGGACTGGAGTAAAGCCCATGCGCATGGCCCTGTGGCAGACCTGCGGACTTCCCGGCGACGTCGCCGGCAACCTTGACCAACTCGAGCGCCAGGCGAGCGCGGCCGCCGCCACCGGCGCGCAGCTGCTGCTCTGCCCGGAGCTGTGGCTGGGCGGCTACAACGTCCCGCAGCGGATGAACGAGCTGGCCGAAGCGGCGGACGGGCCATCCGCCCGGCGTATCGGCGAGCTGGCGCAGCGCTTCGGGCTGGCCATCGCCTACGGCTACGCCGAACGCCACCCGCAGGGCGGCAAGCCGTACAACTCGGTGCAGGTGATCGGCCCCTCCGGCAAGGCCATCGGGCACTACCGCAAGGCGCACCTGTTCGGTGCCATGGAGCGCGAAGTGTTCAGCGCTGGCGATGTGCTGGAAGCCCCGTTCGACTACGCCGGCTGGCGCATCGGCCTGCTGATCTGCTTCGACGTGGAGTACCCCGAGGCGGTGCGCACCCACGCACTGAACGGCGCCGGGCTGATCCTCATCCCCACCGCGCTGACACCGGAGTACGGCGCGGTTCCGGGCGTGATCGTCCCGGCGCGGGCGGTGGAGAACCAGTTGTTCGTCGCCTACTGCAACCACTGCGGCGTGGAGGACGGGCTGGCCTTTCTCGGCGGCTCCTGCATCGTCGCGCCGGACGGCGAGCGCCTGGCTGCCGCCGGGCCCGCGGAGAGTCTGCTGATCGTCGACCTGGACGCGCAGCAGCGTGCCCGCCAGGCCGGCACTTTCCCCTACCTGCCGTGCCGCCGCCCCGAGCTGTACGGTGCGCTGACCCGCTGAATACGGGCCCTGCAGCGGTGCGCAGGCGCGCACTGCGATGGCGCGCCGTGCTCCGGGCTGGTGCGAGGCTGCCCAGCTTTTTCATATACCCCGAAGACAAATTTAATAATTTTCCTTGGCAAGGCCTTGGGCGACCATCCAATCCACATTCCAACAACAACGATCCTCTACGGAGTGCCCTGGTGTACGAGCTCAACGATTGGCGGCAGCGTGCTGCCCGGCAGACCTTCATCGACAGCGCGCTGATCGGCGGCCGCCGCGTGGCTGCGCAGGACGGCGCGACCTTCGCGTCCATCGACCCGGCGACCAATCGCCTGCTGGCCAATGTCGCCGCCTGTGGCGCGGCCGAGATCGACGCCGCCGTGCGGGTTGCCCGCCAGGCCTTCGAGACCGGCCCCTGGGCGCGCATGGCGCCGCGTGAGCGCAAGGCCGTGCTGCAGAAGCTCGCCGAGCTGATGATGGCCCACCGCGACGAACTGGCCCTGCTCGACACCCTGAACATGGGCAAGCCGGTGATGGACGCCTGGAACATCGACGTGCCCGGCGCCGCTGGCGTGTTCTCCTGGTACGCCGAAAGCCTCGACAAGCTCTACGACCAGGTCGCCCCGACCGCGCAGAATGCCCTGGCCACCATCACTCGCACGCCGCTGGGCGTGATCGGCGCCGTGGTGCCGTGGAACTTCCCTCTCGATATGGCCGCCTGGAAGCTGGCGCCCGCGTTGGCCGCAGGCAACTCCGTGGTGCTCAAACCCGCCGAGCAGTCGCCGTTCTCCGCACTGCGCCTGGCCGAGCTGGCGCTCGAAGCCGGCATCCCCGAAGGCGTGCTGAACGTCGTGCCGGGCCTGGGCGAAACCGCCGGCAAGGCGCTGGGCCTGCACCCGGACGTGGACGCCCTGGTGTTCACCGGCTCGACCCAGGTCGGCAAGTACTTCATGCAGTATTCCGCGCAGTCCAACCTCAAGCAGGTCTGGCTGGAGTGCGGCGGCAAGAGCCCGAACCTGGTGTTCGCCGACTGCCGCGACCTCGACCTCGCCGCTGAAAAAGCCGCCTTCGGCATCTTCTTCAACCAGGGCGAAGTCTGCTCGGCCAACTCGCGCCTGCTGGTCGAGCGCTCGATCCACGACGAGTTCGTCGAACGCCTGATCGCCAAGGCCCGCGACTGGACCCCGGGCGACCCGCTGGACCCGGCCAGCCGCGCCGGCGCCATCGTCGACAACAAGCAGACCGCCGGCATCATGGCCTGCATCGACCGCGCCCAGAGCGATGGCGCGCAGCTCGCCTGCGGTGGCCGCCAGCTGAGCTTCAACGGCTCGGACAACTTCATCGCACCGACCATCTTCACCGGCGTGCGCCCGGAACAGTCCCTGGCCCGCGACGAAGTGTTCGGCCCGGTGCTTGCAGTCATCCCCTTCGACAGCGAAGAGGAAGCCGTGCGTATGGCCAACGACAGCATCTACGGCCTCGCCGCCTCCCTGTGGAGCGACGACCTGCACCGCGCCCACCGCGTAGCCCGCAAGCTGAACGCCGGCACCGTGTCGGTGAACACCGTGGACGCGCTGGACCCGGCGATTCCCTTCGGTGGCGGCAAGCAGTCCGGTTTTGGCCGCGACCTCTCGCTGCACTCGTTCGACAAGTACACCCAGTTGAAAACCACCTGGTTCCAGCTGCGCGACTGAAGACAACACAGGCCGCCGGGGGTCGACCCCGGCGCTTGAGCAACACCCCGATTGCTAACCGAACCGTTCGAGACGGCCGGTGAGACTGCCCAGGTAAGTCCGTCGCCCTCGATCCCCTGAAGACCCCTCAGGCCGGCTGCCGGAGCACCGCCGAGGGATAGAGGAGAAAGTCGATGACCGACAACACCCGCGCCCCGCGCGACACCCGTGAATACCAGAAAGCGGATGCGGCGCACCACATCCATGCCTTCCTCGACCAGAAGGCGCTGAACGCCGAAGGCCCGCGCGTGATGGTGCGTGGCGAAGGCCTGCATCTGTGGGACAACGACGGCAACAAGTACATCGACGGCATGTCCGGCCTGTGGTGCACCAACCTGGGCTACGGCCGCAAGGACCTGACCGCCGCCGCCACCGCCCAGCTGGACGAGCTGCCGTACTACAACATGTTCTTCCACACCACCCACCCGGCGGTGATCGAACTCTCCGAGACGCTCTTCAGCCTGCTGCCCGACCACTACAGCCACGCGATCTACACCAACTCCGGCTCCGAGGCCAACGAGGTGCTGATCCGTACCGTGCGCCGCTTCTGGCAGATCGAAGGCAAGCCGCAGAAGAAGATCATGATCGGCCGCTGGAACGGCTACCACGGCTCGACCCTGGCGGCCACCGCGCTGGGCGGCATGAAGTTCATGCACGAAATGGGCGGCCTGATCCCGGACATCGCGCACATCGACGAACCCTACTTCTTCGCTGCCGGCGGTGACCTGACCCCGGCCGAGTTCGGCCGTCGCTGCGCGCTGCAACTGGAAGAGAAGATCCTCGAACTGGGTGCCGACAACGTCGCCGGCTTCATCGCCGAGCCGTTCCAGGGCGCCGGCGGCATGATCTTCCCGCCGGAAAGCTACTGGCCGGAAATCCAGCGCATCTGCCGTCAGTACGACGTGCTGCTGTGCGCCGACGAAGTGATCGGCGGCTTCGGCCGTACCGGCGAGTGGTTCGCCCACCAGCACTTCGGCTTCCAGCCCGACACCCTGTCCATCGCCAAGGGCCTGACCTCCGGCTACATCCCCATGGGCGGCCTGGTGCTGAGCAAGCGCATCGCCCAGGCGCTGGTGGAAGAGGGCGGCGTGTTCGCCCACGGCCTGACCTACTCCGGCCACCCGGTGGCGGCAGCGGTGGCGGTTGCCAACCTGCGCGCGCTGCGTGACGAGGGCTGGGTGACTGCGGTGAAGAACGACACCGGCCCGTACCTGCAGCAGTGCCTGCGCGAAGTCTTCGGCAACCACCCGCTGGTGGGCGACATCCAGGGCACCGGCTTTGTCGCCGCGCTGCAGTTCGTCGAGGACAAGGCTACCCGCAAGCGCTTCGACAACGAGAACGACATCGCCTGGCGCTGCCGCACCATCGGCTTCGAGGAAGGCGTGATCATCCGTTCCACCCTCGGCCGCATGATCATGGCCCCGGCGCTGGTCGCCGGCCGTGCCGAGATCGACGAGCTGGTCGACAAGACCCGCCGCGCGGTGGATCGCACGGCCCAGGAAATCGGCGTGCTGTAAGCCGCTTTCCCTGTAGGAGCGAGCTTGCTCGCGAACAGAGCCCGCAGCGGGGCTGGTTCGCGAGCAAGCTCGCTCCTACAAAAAAGAACACCAACAACAACGCCGCGAGCGCAAAGACGCCCGCGCGATGGAACCCTTTTGCCCGGCTTCTGGCCGGGGGTACTGCCCAGCAACACAACAACGCCAATCCGGCTGTGGGAGTCGTTCCATGAAAGTGTCCTTGCTCACGCGCATCTCCATCACCTGTGCCCTCGCCGCTGCTGTCGGCAGCGTCAATGCCCAAGCTTCAACAGGGCCCCAAAGCATCACCGTCATCTCCTTCGGCGGCGCCACCAAGGCGGCCCAGGAGCAGGCCTACTTCAAGCCCTTCGAGGCCAGTGGCGCCGGCAAGATCGTTGCCGGCGAATACAACGGCGAGATGGCCAAGGTGAAGGCCATGGTCGATGTCGGCAAAGTCACCTGGGACGTGGTCGAGGTGGAAAGCCCCGAGCTGCTGCGCGGCTGCGAGGAAGGCCTGTTCGAGCGCATCGACCCGGCGGCCATCGGCGACGAGAAGAACTTCGTCCCCGGCACCCTCAGCGAGTGCGGCGTGGCCACCTACGTCTGGTCCATGGTCATGGCCTACAACGGCGCGAAGGTCGCCAAGGCCCCGCAGTCCTGGGCCGACTTCTGGAACACCGCCGAATATCCAGGCAAGCGCGGCCTGCGCAAGGGCGCCAAGTACACCCTGGAAATCGCCCTGCTGGCCGACGGCGTGAAGCAGGAAGATATCTACAAGGTGCTCGGCACGAAGGAAGGCGTTGATCGAGCCTTCGCCAAGCTCGACCAGCTCAAGGGCAACATCCAGTGGTGGGAAGCCGGCGCGCAACCGCCGCAGTGGCTGGCCGCCGGCGACGTGGTGATGAGCGCCGCCTACAACGGCCGCATCGCCGCCGCGCAGAAGGAAGGCGTGAAGCTCGGCATCGTCTGGCCGGGCAGCCTGTACGACCCGGAATACTGGGCCGTGGTGAAAGGCACGCCGAACAAGGCGCTGGCCGAGAAGTTCATCGCCTTCGCCAGTCAGCCCCAGACCCAGAAGACCTTCTCCGAGAACATCCCCTACGGCCCCGTGCACAAAGGCACCCTCGACCTGCTGCCGGCGGACGTGCGCGACGCGCTGCCCACCGCGCCGGCCAACCTCGAAGGCGCCCGCTCGGTGGACGCGGCCTTCTGGGTCGACCACGGCGAAGAGCTGGAACAGCGCTTCAACGCCTGGGCTGCTCGCTGATTTCCCTTTCCTGATCCGCGCCCGGCGCTTGCGCCGGGCCTGCCTTGCCAACGACGCGTGAGAAACACAATGACAACGACGCAAAACCAGGCGACGACGCTGGAGCTGAGCACCATCCAGCCCATCGCCGCGCACGAACGACACGGCCGCGCCCGCGACCTCTTCACCATCTGGTTCGGCAGCAACATCATGCTGCTGACCGTGGTCACCGGCGCCCTGGCGGTCACCGTGTTCAAGCTGCCATTCTTCGCCGCCGTGCTGGCGCTGGTGCTGGGCAACCTGGTGGGCGGCGTGTTCATGGCCCTGCACTCGGCCCAGGGCCCACAGCTGGGCGTGCCGCAGATGGTGCAGACCCGCGGCCAGTTCGGCTCCTTCGGCTCGTTGCTGGTGGTCGCCCTGGTGGTGATCATGTACCTGGGCTTCTTCGCTTCGAACCTGGTGCTCGGTGGTCAGGCGCTGCATGCGCGCTTCGAGGTGATCGGCACCAACACCGGCATCCTGCTGGTGGGCGCGATCAGCGTGATCGCCACGGTGTTCGGCTACCGCCTGATCCACGGCTACACCCGTGTGATGTCCTGGCTGTCCGGCGCGGTGCTGCTGGTCAGCTTCGTCTGGCTGGTGTTCGTCCACGGCCTGCCGGCGGACCTGCTGCAGCGCAACGAGAACAACATCCCCGGCTTCCTCGGCGCGCTGTCCATCGCTGCGCTCTGGCAACTGGCCTACGCGCCCTACGTTTCCGACTACTCGCGCTACATGCCGCAGGGCACCGGTTCGCGCACCGCGTTCTGGTCCAGCTACTGGGGCTGCTGCCTGGGCTCGATCCTGCCGATGCTGCTGGGCGTGCTGGTTGGCCTGTCCGTGGGCGAGGGCGACGTCATCGCCGGCTTGATCGAGATGACCGGCGGCTTCAGCGCCATCATGGTCGCGGTGTTCTCCATCGGCATCGCCGCCACCAACTCGATGAACCTGTACTGCGGCACGCTCTCGGCCATCACTGTCGGCCAGACGCTGATTCCCGCCTGGTCGGCCAAGGCCGGCTGGCGCGCGGTGATCGCCCTGGCGCTGTTCGGCGGCTCGCTGACCATCGCCCTGCTCGGCCAGGACAACTTCATGGCCAACTACACCAACTTCATCCTGCTGCTGCTCTACGTGCTGGTGCCCTGGAGCGCGATCAACCTGGTCGATTACTACCTGATCGCCCACGGTGAGTACGACGTGCTGTCGTTCTTCCGTCGTGACGGCGGGATCTACGGCACCTTCAACTGGACCGCGGTGAACTGCTACATCCTCGGCATCCTGGTGCAGGTTCCGTTCATGTCCACCGCGCTCTACACCGGCGCTGCGGCGCAGGCCATGAACGGCGCGGACATCTCCTGGGTCGTCGGCCTGGGTGTGGTCTCGCCGGTCTACTGGCTGTTCAGCCGCAAGCGCCAGCGCGCCCTGAAGGCGGCCCGCGCATGAGCCGTCGTACCGGGTTCTTCTTCGACGAGCGCTGCTTCTGGCACGCGACCGGGCTGCACGCACTGATCCTCACGGTCGGCGGCTGGCTGCAGCCGCCGGTGGGCGCCGGCCACGCCGAGTCGCCGGAGAGCAAGCGCCGGCTGAAAAGCCTGATGGACGTTTCCGGCCTGAGCAACCAGCTCAAGCTTTCCAGCGCGCCGCTGGCCAGCGAGGAAGACCTGCTGCGTGTGCACCCGGCGAGCTACCTGGAGCGCTTCAAGGCGTACAGCGAAGCCGGCCACGGCGATATGGGCGAGGAAACCATGGTCAGCCATGGCACCTACGACATCGCCCGGCAATCCGCCGGCCTGACTATCGCCGCCGTCGACGCGGTGCTGCGCGGCGAGCTGGACAACGCCTATGCGCTGTCCCGCCCGCCGGGCCACCACTGCCTGCCCGATCGCGGCATGGGCTTCTGCTACCTGGCGAACATCGCCGTGGCGGTGGAGACAGCCAAGGCGCGCCACGGCATCCAGCGCGTGGCGGTGCTGGACTGGGACGTGCACCACGGCAACGGCACCGAGGCGATCTTCTACGGCCGTGACGACGTGCTGACGCTGTCGATCCACCAGGCCGACTGCTACCCCACTGGGACTGGCGCGGTCGACGACTTCGGCGAAGGCGCGGGCAAGGGCTACAACCTCAACGTGCCGCTCTATCCGGGCAGCGGCGACGACGCCTACCGCGCGACCATGGAAACCATCATCGTGCCGGCGCTGGAACGCTTCCAGCCCGAGCTGATCGTGGTCGCCAGCGGCTTCGACGCCAACGGCGTGGACCCACTGGCGCGGATGCTCGCCCACAGCGAGACCTTCCGCTTCATGACTGCCGCCGTGCGTGACGCTGCCGAGCGCTTGTGCGATGGCAAGCTGGTGGTGGTGCACGAGGGCGGCTACGCGGAAGCCTACGTGCCGTTCTGCGGTCACGCGGTGATCGAGGAAATGGTTGGCGTGCGCACCGAGGTGGTCGACCCCTTCCTGCCGATGCTTGAAGGCCAGCAGCCGGACGCCGACTTCCGCGCCTTCCAGCGCCAGGCGCTGGAGCGGATGGCGGCGAAGCTGCTGGGCTGATGTTGCTAGCATGGGGCCTGGCGACGAAACGGCGGATAACCGCGAGCGGTTATTCGCCCTACGACAGGGGTTCGGCCCCAGGTAGGGCGAATAACGCCCCAGGCGTTATCCGCCGCCGGTCCTGGGTCGAACTTGGGCCTGCGTCCTACAACGTTTTCCTGCCCGAGCGGCTAGAGTGGGGATTCCATCCAAAACAACGGATCGCGTCCCCATGAAGTTCCTGCTCCTTCCCCTCGGCCTGCTGGCCTTCTCCTCCCTCGCCCAGGCCGCTGCCGACTGCGCCGACGCCCAGACCCAGGCGGATATCAACGCCTGCATCGGCTCCGCGTACAAAGCCAGCGACAAACGCCTCAACGACCTCTACGGGCAGTACCGCCAGCGCCTGGATGCCGGACAGAAGAAAGCGCTCACCGCCGCGCAGAAAGCCTGGCTGAACTACCGCGACCTGAGCTGCAAGTTCGAGACGTCCAGCGTCGAGGGCGGCTCCGGTTACCCGATGGCCTACAGCAACTGCCTGAAGGCCATGACCGATAACCGCATCAAGGAGCTGCAGGCGCTGTCCGACTGCCAGGAAGGCGACTTCAACTGCCCCGCTCCCAAGCGGTGAGCTGATTTGTAGGATGGGTGGAGCGGAGCGATACCCATGCTGTTGGTCAGCCGGATTGACGGGTATCGCTGCGCTCCACCCATCCTACGGGCTCCATGGAGGTGAGTAGCTTCCGGCTTTCTGTAGGAGCGAGCTTGCTCGCGAACAGATGTCCCGGTTGCGCCGGTGCTGGGCGGGTTCGCGAGCAAGAACTAGGCGTCCCCCTCGCTCCTACAGATCAGGCCCACCGCGATTCATTCGATGTGGTGCCGAGACTGGCCATCGCGGACGGAGTCCGCTGCTGCGAGGAGCGCGGCACAAAAAAAGGGAGCCTTGCGGCTCCCCTGGAGAGACGGCCGCGGAAGTGGTTCGCGGCCGTGGAGCGGTTACGCCGTCAGGCGGCGCGGAACAGGTTGTGCGGGTCGATGACGAATTTCTTCGGCACCCCGGCATCGAACTCGCCGTAGCCTTTCGGCGCGTCGTCCAGGGTGATGACTTCCACCCCGACGATGTCGGCGATCTTGATGCGGTCCCACATGATCGCCTGCATCAGCTGACGGTTGTACTTCATCACCGGGGTCTGGCCGGTGTGGAAGCTGTGCGACTTGGCCCAGCCCAGGCCAAAGCGGATGCTCAACGCGCCGTGCTTGGCCGCGTCGTCCACTGCGCCCGGGTCCTCGGTGACGTAGAGGCCCGGAATACCGATCTTGCCGGCCACCCGAACCACGCCCATCAGCGAGTTCAGTACGGTGGCCGGAGCCTCGTGCTGCGAACCCGAATGGCCGTGGCCACGAGCCTCGAAGCCCACCGCGTCGACCGCGCAGTCCACTTCCGGCTCGCCCAGCAGGTCGGCGATCTGCTCGTGCAGCGGGGTGTCCTTGGACAGGTCGGCAATCTCGAAGCCCTGGGCCTTGGCGTGGGCCAGGCGGGTCGGGTTGACGTCACCGACGATCACCACGGCGGCGCCCAGCAGGCGCGCCGACGCAGCGGCGGCGAGGCCGACCGGACCGGCACCGGCGATGTAGACGGTGCTGCCCGGACCGACGCCGGCAGTCACTGCGCCGTGGTAGCCGGTGGGCAGGATGTCGGAAAGGCAGGTCAGGTCGCGGATCTTCTCCATCGCCGCGTCGCGGTTGGGCAGTTTCAGCAGGTTGAAGTCGGCGTAGGGCACCAGTACGTATTCCGCCTGGCCGCCGACCCAGCCGCCCATGTCGACGTAGCCGTAGGCGCCGCCGGCGCGGGCCGGGTTGACCGTCAGGCAGACGCCGGTGTGCTGCTCCTTGCAGGTGCGGCAGTGGCCGCAGGCGACGTTGAAGGGCACCGAGACCAGGTCGCCGATCTTCATGGTTTCCACGCCACGGCCGATCTCGACGACTTCACCGGTGATCTCGTGGCCCAGCACCAGGCCTTCCGGCGCGGTGGTGCGGCCACGGACCATGTGCTGGTCGGAGCCGCAGATGTTGGTGGAGACCACGCGCAGGATTACCCCGTGGTCGATCTGCTTGCCTTGCGGGTCCTGCATCTTCGGATAGGGGATGTTCTGGACCTCGACCTTTCCTGGGCCGAGATAAACCACACCACGATTGCCAGACATACGCATTCCTCATTGTGTTTGTGGGTACAAAAGCGGGCCTTTCGGCGCGCGGTTCTGCACTGGGATGTCGTGTGTTGCGCGACAGGGCCGGTAGGTATTGCTGGCAGCCGGCTGGGCTGTCGGTGTTGCTCGTTGCTTGGCAGTGGGCCTGAGGGCCACACTCCGAGGTGAAACGTAGGGCGGATGAGCTCCATCCATCCGCCGTTGCAGGCGTCATGGCGGATAACGCCGGTGGCGTTATGCGCCCTACGGGAGTGCCGTGGTTACAGCACCACCGTCCGATTGGCGTTCAGGAACACCCTCCGCTCGATGTGATAACCCACGGCCTTGGCCAGGGTCAGGCACTCCACGTCGCGGCCCTTGGCGATCAGGTCCTCGGGGTAGTGGGAGTGGTCCACGGGCTCGACGCCCTGGGCGATGATCGGGCCCTCGTCGAGGTCGTTGTTGATGTAGTGGGCGGTGGCGCCGACCAGCTTCACGCCTTTCTGGTAGGCCTGGTGATAAGGCTTGGCGCCCTTGAAGCCGGGCAGCAGGGAGTGGTGGATGTTGATCGCCCAGCCGTCCAGGCGGCGGCACAGCTCAGGCGAGAGCACCTGCATGTAGCGGGCGAGGATGACCAGTTCGGCGCCGCTTTCCTCGATCACCTGCCAGACCTTTGCCTCCTGCGCGCCCTTGTCGTTAGGGTCGAGGGTGAAGTGGTGGTAGGGGATGCCGTGCCAGCGCGCCAGCGGTTCCAGGTCCGGGTGGTTGGAGACCACCGCCACCACGTCCATCGGCAGCTGGCCGATGCGCTGGCGGTAGAGCAGGTCGTTCAGGCAGTGGTCGGCCTTGGAGACCATGATCACCACCTTGCTGCGATAGCCCGGCGGGGTCAGCTCCACATTCATCTGGAAGGGTGAGACGCGGTCGGCGAGGCCGGCGCGGAAGGCCGCTTCGTCGAAGCCGTCGCCAGCGCGGAATTCGATGCGGATGAAGAAGCGCTGGGCCAGGCGGTCGTCGAAGGAGTGGTGTTCGGTGACGTAGCAGTGCTGCTCGAACAGGTAGCGCGTAACCACGTCCACCGTGCCCAGCAGGCTCGGGCTATCGGCGGTGAGGATCCAGGTATCGGGGGTGCGGCTCATGGTCTGGCTCCGAAGTTTTCCTCTGGTTGCAGAGGTTGGAGTGGGGTTTCCCTCACCCCGGCCCTCTCCCAGGGGGAGAGGGGGAAGAGCGTTTCTTATGCCGCCACCTGCAGCCCGTACTCGGCGCAGGCGTCCTGCAGCCACAGCCAGATGTAGTCGGAGAAGCTGCGGCGCACCACCAGTTCCCAGGTGTGCTCGCCGGTGTGGCGGATCACCAGCTGGGACTTGGCGAAATTGGTGCCCACCGCCTTGCCCACCGGGAAGTTGCTCGGGTGCACGTCATAGCCGGTGGACTTCATCAGCACTTCGCGGACCTTGGCGCCTTCGAGTTCCAGCAGGGTCTGGCCGCCGCTGACGTTGATCACCGAGTAGTGCAGCTCTTCGCCCAGCGCCTCGCGCAGGCGCTGCTCGACGGCGAATTCCTCGCCGCCGGGCACGATCAGCAGCCACTCGTCCGGGCCGAGCCACTGCAGCGAGGTTTCGCCCTTGGCCACCAGGCCCAGGGCGACCGGCAGTTCCAGGCCCAGGGCCTTGTGCACGCCGCCGGCGAAGGCCGGGTCGTGGGCGTCGCCGCGCAGGGTCAGGTGGCCGAGGAATTTCTTCTCGCGCAGGGTCACACCGGCGTTGGCCACCTTGCGCGCGGCGAGCTTGTCCAGCTCGGCGTGGTGCAGGGGCGATTCGGCCTGGATACCGTCTGCGGGGCGTTGCTGGTAGAGGTTGGCTTTGCTCATGTTCTGTTCACCTTGGGATTCTGGCGCTTTCCCTCTCCCCAACCCTCTCCCTGAAGGGAGAGGGGGCGGATCGGCTTTTGCTTGCAGCTCGTGGCTTGCGGCCTGAGGCTGCTTTCAATCAATCCACGTTCTGCCGTTCGCCTTTCGGGTCGTAGAACACCGAGCTGCAGATTTCCGCCTCGATCACCCGGCCATCGGCCAGCGGGGCGTAGACCTTCTCGCCCAGGCGCTTGATGCCGCCCTTCACCACTGCCAGGGCAAAGCTGTAGCCCAGGCTGCTGCTCATGTAGCTGGAGGTGACATGGCCGACCATGGTCGCCGGCACCGTGTGCTGCGGGGTGAACAGCAGCTGCGCGCCCTCGGGCAGCAGGTCCATCGGGTTGGTCGGCTTCAGGCCCACAAGCTGCTTGCGGTCTTCGCGCTGGCAGTCGGCGCGGTTCATGCCGCGCCAGCCGATCCAGGAGAACGGCTTGGTACGACCGACCGCCCAACCCATGTTCAGGTCGTCCGGGGTGACCGAGGCATCGGTGTCCTGGCCGACGATGATGAAGCCCTTCTCGGCACGCAGGACGTGCATGGTCTCCGTGCCGTACGGCGTCAGGTTGTACTTGGCGCCGGCGGCGATGATGGCCTCCAGCACGCCCATGGCGTAGTTGGCCTGGATGTTCACCTCGTAGGACAGCTCGCCGGTGAAGGAGATGCGGAACACCCGCGCCGGGACGCCGGCGACCTTGCCTTCCTTCCAGGTCATGAAGGGGAAGGCGTCCTTGTCGAGGTCGATGTCGGTGACTTCGGCCAGCAGCTTGCGGCTGTTGGGGCCGGACAGGGTGAGGGTGGCCCAGTGGTCGGTGACCGAGGTGAAGTACACCTTCAGCTCCGGCCATTCGGTCTGGTGGTACAGCTCCAGCCACTCCAGCACGCGCGCCGCGCCGCCGGTGGTGGTGGTCATGACGAAGTGGTTGTCGGCCAGGCAGGCGGTCACGCCATCGTCGAAGACCATGCCGTCTTCCTTGCACATCAGGCCGTAGCGGGCCTTGCCCACGTCCAGCTTGGTCCAGGCGTTGGTGTAGACGCGGTTGAGGAACTCGCGGGCGTCCGGGCCCTGGATGTCGATCTTGCCCAGGGTCGAGGCGTCGAGCAGGCCGACCGACTCACGCACGGCGCGGCATTCGCGGGCCACGGCGGCGTGCATGTCTTCGCCGCGCTTGGGGAAGTACCACGGACGCTTCCACTGGCCGACGTCCTCGAACTCGGCGCCGTTCTTCACGTGCCAGGCGTGCAGGGCGGTGAAGCGCACCGGCTCGAACAGGTGGCCGCAGTGCCGGCCGGCGACGGCGCCGAAGGTCACCGGGGTGTAGTTCGGGCGGAACATGGTGGTGCCGGTGTCGGCGATGCTCTTGCCCTGGGCACGGGCGGCGATGGCCAGGCCGTTGATATTGCCCAGCTTGCCCTGGTCGGTGCCGAAGCCCAGCGCGGTGTAGCGCTTGACGTGCTCGATGGACTCGAAGCCCTCGCGGCAGGCCAGTTCGATGGCGGCGGCGGTGACGTCGTTCTGGGTGTCGACGAATTGCTTGGGTGCGCG
Organism: Pseudomonas sp. AU11447; assembly: GCF_001672555.2. Taxonomy (NCBI): domain Bacteria; kingdom Pseudomonadati; phylum Pseudomonadota; class Gammaproteobacteria; order Pseudomonadales; family Pseudomonadaceae; genus Pseudomonas; species Pseudomonas sp. AU11447. The sequence goes on from NZ_LZDG02000013.1 coordinate 93,537, forward strand.
CGCCGTGGATTTCTCGTGGGGCACCTGGAACAGCGCGAGGGTGGCGTCTTCGGCGCGCTCGGCGACCACCGGCAACTCGCCTTCTACGGACTTGAAGCCGCCGTCGACAGCGGCCTGGCTGCCGGCCTGGTAGCCATCGGCCAGGGCATCGGCGAGGCGGAATACGCCGTTCACCGCGCCGGCACAGATGCGCTTCTGGAAGGCCAGGCCGGGCACGAAGGCGAGGATGTCCTCGCGCCACTCCGGCTTGCCGCCCAGGTGCGAGGCCAGGTGCACCACCGGGCTGTAGCCGCCGGAGCTGGCGATCAGGTCGCAGTCCAGCCATTCGCCGGGTGCGTTGACGGTGTGGCGGAAGGTGTCGATGGACGCCACCTTCGCGCCGCTCACGCGTTTGCTGCCGCGTGCCTCGATCACTGCGCTGCCGGTGATGACCCGCATACCGCGCTTGCGCGCTTCCTCGACCCATTCGCCACGCGGATTGGGGCGGGCGTCGGCGATGGCGACCACCTGCAGACCGGCTTCCTGCCAGTCCAGGGCGACGCGGTAGGCGTAGTCGTTGTTGGTGGACAGCACCAGTTTCTTGCCCGGTGCGACGCCATAGCGGCGCACATAGGTGGAGACGGCGCCCGCGAGCATGTTGCCCGGTACGTCGTTGTTGCCGTAGACCAGCGGGCGCTCGTGGGCGCCGGCGGCCAGCACCACGCGGTTGGCGCGAACGCGGTGCACGCGCATGCGCACCTGGCCCAGTGGGGCGGTCTCGCCGATGTGATCGGTGCGGCGCTCGTGGACGGTGAGGAAGTTGTGGTCGTGGTAGCCGTTGACCGTGGAACGCGGCAGCAGGATCACGTCCGGGTTGCCTTCCAGCTCGGCGATGGCCTTGGCCACCCATTCCTCGGCCGGTTTGCCGTCGAGGGTCTCGCGGGTGTCGAGCAGGCTGCCGCCGAACTCTTCCTGTTCGTCGGCGAGGATCACCCGTGCACCGCTGCGCGAAGCGGCCAGGGCGGCGGCGAGGCCGGCGGGGCCGGCGCCGACGATCAGCACGTCGGCGTGGTGGTTCATCCAGTCGTAGCTGTCCGGGTCCACTTCGGTGGGCGCGCGGCCCAGGCCGGCGGCCTTGCGGATGTACTTCTCGTAGGTCAGCCACATGGACTGCGGGTACATGAAGGTCTTGTAGTAGAAGCCGGGCGGCATCAGCTTGCCGCCGACCTTGCCGAAGATCCCCATGAGGTCGTTCTGCACGTTCGGCCAGCCGTTGGTGGCGGTCGCCACCAGGCCGCTGTACAGCGCCTGCTGGGTGGCGCGTACGTTGGGCACCTGAGTGGATTCGCGCGAGCCGATCTGCAGGATGGCGTTGGGCTCTTCGGCACCGGCGGCGACGATGCCGCGCGGGCGCGAGTACTTGAAGCTGCGGCCGAGGATGTCGACGCCGTTGGCCAGCAGCGCAGCGGCCAGGGTGTCACCGGCGAAGCCCTGGTAGCTCTGGCCGTTGAAGCTGAAGGTCAGCGGCTTGTTGCGGTCGATGCGACCGCCACGGGACAGGCGATTGATCTGGCTCATTAGGCCTTCTCCACGGCGGGCTGGACGGCGGCTTGCTTCTCGGTGTCAGCATCGGCGGCGGTGACGCTGGGTTTTTCGCCGATCTTGTAGGTTTCGAGGATTTCGTAGGTCACGGTGTGGCGGGTGACGTTGAAGTACTGGCGGCAGCCGGCGGCGTGCACCCACAGCTCGTGGTGGATGCCGCGCGGGTTGTCGCGGAAGAACATGTACTCGCCCCACTCGGCATCGGTGCAGGCGGCGGGATCGAGCGGGCGCGGGATGTGCGCCTGGCCCTTGGCGTGGAATTCCTCTTCGGAACGCAGCTCGCCGCAATGGGGGCAGAAGATGTTCAGCATGGTTGTGCCCTCTTAGTGAGCTACGGCCGCAGCGCCGTGTTCGTCGATCAGTGCGCCGGTGTGGAAACGTTCGATGGAGAAGGGCGCGGCCAGCGGGTGCGGCTCGCCCTTGGCAAGGGTGGCGGCGAAGACGTTGCCCGAGCCGGGGGTAGCCTTGAAGCCGCCGGTGCCCCAGCCGCAGTTGAAGAACAGGTTCTTCACCGGGGCCTTGCCGATGATCGGGCAGGCATCCGGGGTGGTGTCGACGATGCCGCCCCACTGGCGGTTCATGCGCACGCGCGACAGCACCGGGAACATCTCGACGATGGCCTGCAGGGTGTGCTCGATAACCGGGTAGGAGCCGCGCTGGCCGTAGCCGTTGTAGCCGTCGATGCCGGCGCCGATGACCAGGTCGCCCTTGTCCGACTGGCTGATGTAGCCGTGCACGGCGTTGGACATGATCACGCTGTCGATGATGGGTTTCAGCGGCTCGGAGACCAGCGCCTGCAGCGGGTGCGATTCGATCGGCAGGCGGAAGCCGGCGAGCATCGCCATGTGCCCGGAGTTGCCGGCGGTGACCACGCCGACGCGCTTGGCGCCGATGAAGCCGCGGTTGGTCTCGACACCGATCACTGCACCATCCTGCTTGCGGAAGCCGATCACTTCGGTCTGCTGGATCAGGTCCACGCCCAGGGCGTCGGCGGCGCGGGCGAAGCCCCAGGCCACGGCGTCGTGACGGGCCACGCCGCCACGGCGTTGCACGGTGGAGCCCATGACCGGGTAGCGGGCGCTTTTGGTGCAGTTCAGGTAGGGAATCTCTTCGGCCACCTGCTGCGCATTGAGCAACTCGCCGTCCACGCCGTTGAGTCGGTTGGCGCTGACGCGGCGCTCGCCGTCGCGCATGTCCTGCAGGGTGTGGCAGAGGTTGTAGACCCCGCGCTGGGAGAACATGACGTTGTAGTTCAGGTCCTGGGACAGGCCTTCCCATAGCTTCATGGCGTGTTCGTAGAGCAGCGCCGACTCGTCCCACAGGTAGTTGGAACGCACGATGGTGGTGTTGCGCGCGGTGTTGCCGCCACCCAGCCAGCCCTTCTCGACCACCGCGACGTTGGTGATGCCGTGCTCCTTGGCCAGGTAGTAGGCCGTCGCCAGGCCGTGCCCGCCACCGCCGACGATGACCACGTCATACACCGGCTTGGGCGTGGGCGTGCGCCACATGCGCTGCCAGTTCTCGTGGTGGCTCAGGGAGTGCTTGAACAGGCCGAAGCCGGAGTAGCGTTGCATGGGGTGCTCCTAAAATCTCTAGTCGCCGTGCCGCCCCTGTAGGAGCGAGCTTGCTCGCGAACCAGCCCCGCTGTGAGGCCGTTCGCGAGCAAGCTCGCTCCTACAAGAGCCCTGCCGGGAATCTCAACGGTAGACCGGGAAGTCCGCGCACAGCCCGGCGACCTGGGTCGCCACCTTGGCCTCGACGTCGGCGTCACCCAGGTGGTCCAGCACGTCGCTGATCCAGCCGGCCAGCTCGCGGCACTGTTCTTCCTTCAGGCCACGGGTGGTGACGGCGGGCGTACCGATGCGGATGCCGGAAGTGACGAACGGGCTCTGCGGGTCGTTCGGCACGGCGTTCTTGTTCACGGTGATGCCGACGCGGCCGAGGGCGGCGTCGGCTTCCTTGCCGGTCAGGCCCTGCTTCACCAGGCTGATCAGCATCAGGTGGTTGTCGGTGCCGCCGGAGACCACGTCGTAGCCACGCTCGATGAATACCTTGGCCATGGCCTGGGCGTTCCTGATCACCTGCGCCTGGTAGTCTTTGAAGCCGGGCTCCAGCGCCTCCTTGAAGCACACCGCCTTGGCGGCGATCACGTGCATCAGCGGGCCGCCCTGGGCACCGGGGAAGACGGCGGAGTTGAGCTTCTTCTCGATCTCTTCGTTGGACTTCGCCAGGATCAGGCCGCCGCGCGGGCCGCGCAGGGTCTTGTGGGTGGTGGTGGTGACCACGTCGGCGTAGGGCAGCGGGTTCGGATACAGGCCTGCGGCGACCAGGCCGGCAACGTGGGCCATGTCGACGAACAGCAGCGCCCCAACCTTGTCGGCGATGGCGCGGAAGCGCGGGAAGTCCAGCGTCTTGGAGTAGGCGGAGAAGCCGGCGACGATCATCTTCGGCTTGTGCTCCACGGCCAGGCGCTCGACTTCGTCGTAGTCGATCAGCCCGGTGTCGGTGTTCAGGCCGTACTGCACGGCGTTGTAGAGCTTGCCGGAGGACGACACCTTGGCGCCGTGGGTCAGGTGGCCGCCATGGGCCAGGCTCATGCCCAGGATGGTGTCGCCGGCGTTGATCAGCGCGAGGTACACGGCAGAGTTGGCCGAGGAGCCGGAGTGCGGCTGCACGTTGGCGTAGTCGGCGCCGAACAGCTGCTTGGCGCGGTCGATGGCCAGTTGCTCGACCTTATCCACATGCTCGCAGCCACCGTAGTAGCGCTTGCCCGGATAGCCTTCGGCGTACTTGTTGGTCAGCCCGCTGCCCTGGGCCTGCATGACGCGCTTGCTGGTGTAGTTCTCCGAGGCGATCAGTTCGAGGTGGTCCTCCTGGCGGGACTCCTCGGCATTCATCGCCGCGAGCAGTTCGTCGTCATAGCCCTGGATCTGGTCGTGCTTGCTGAACATCGCTGGTCTCCCTGCGGCGCCCGGAAGCGCCATGGCCGGTACGGAGCCGAGTGGCCCCCATGGCAGCGATGGTATGACTGGCCCAGCCGGTCCAGATGCCTGCGCACGTCGCGGGTAGGTGCGTTTGCGACATGCCGCGACAGGCGCAAAAGCGACCGGGTGCGTGGAATTGCTCGCGGCGGCTGGTCAGAATGCGACATGCCTGCGCCAGGGCGGCGTGGCTGGTGGAGTCATGCGGATGAAGCGCTTCTTTCTATGGGGGTCGCTGGGCCTTGCCCTGCTGGTGTCGATGGGTTCGGCCTGGGGCATGTCGCGCCTGTTCGACGGCGACGCCAATGTCTGGATGCAGGGCGGGACGCTGTGCTTCGGCGGCGCGGCGTTCAAGTCGCCCGGTTTGTTCTTCAACCGCACGCTGAAGGTGGATGAGCGACAGGTAGCGGTGCACTACATCGAGGTCTCCCGCGAGCCTTACGAGCCGTTCTGGGCGTCTTCCAGTATCGAGCCGGCCCAGGGCGTGCCGCTGCGCAGCGACACCTGCTTCGCCTACGGCCAGGCGATCCCCGGCTTCACCGAGAAAACTCCGGCCCGGCCCCTGGAAGCAGGCATGTACAGCGTCACCGTTGGTGGGCACGACAGCCGCGGGGACGGCGCACGGGCGACGTTCATGAAGACCTTCTGCCTGGAGTCGCGCGGCGATGGGCTCGCAGTCATTGACGCGGGCTTCGACGAGAGAGCCGGTCGCTGGCTCTGCAAACCCGCGCAATGAAGCTGCGGATAGGAACCGCCCGGCCAAGGGACTAAACTGCGGCCCTCACGAAATGCGAGGACGCCATGAACCGTTCCCTGACTCTGCTTTCCGCCCTGCTGCTCACCGCGACGCTGCAGGGCTGTGGTGACGACAGCAAACCCGCCAAGGCCGAAGCGCCCGAGGCTGCCAGCACCGCCGCTGCCGCCACCCCGGCTGGCGACAGCTGTTCCGGCCATGAACTGGAGCGCGCATTGCCGCCGACCAAGGCCGTCTACGGCTATCCCTACCTGTCCCGCGAATGCGGCTATGACAGTGCCACCATCGTCTACGGCAAGGCCGATGGCAGCCAGCAACTGGTCGTGACCCTGACCGACACCGGCCTGCCGGCGCCGGGCGCCGACCAGCAGGGTGAGGCCGCCAAGCAGTACCTGGCCGCCCAGGCCAAGCTGCGCGACACCACCGCGAAGAACGTCTCGCTGCTCAACCAGGCGCGCCAGGCCGCGCTGCAGAACGGCACCGCCGCGCAGTTCGGCGGCGAGCAGTACCTGCCGGTGATCGACAGCACCCGCATGGGCGACCCGCTCGCCATCAGCGTGCCGGGCCCGGACGACAAGGCCGGCGAATCGAGCCTGACGGGGCTGATCAAGGGCCGCTACGTGCTCAACATGACCTCGCCGGACAAGCCCAACGGCGGCACCGCCCAGTCCCTGCGCGAGCTGTTCATGCCGGTTTCCGAGCAGATGGCGCTGACCAAGCTGCCCTGACAGATAGAGAGATATCTGACAGGAAGTCATCCCGGTTTCTGATCCTCCATCTCACCTAGTTCTTAGGAAGATTCTCGGCATCGCTCATTACCGATCGCCAGAGGCCGAGGTGGAGGACCATGAACTGCAGATTGAGAAACCTGCCCCTGCTGCTGGCAGCAGCGTTTTCGCTGGCCGGCCATGCGACGCAGATGCCTGCGCAACCCGCACCCGAGGTCAAGGCCTACAGCGGTGCGGGCGGCGTCAAGGTCTGGCTTGAACAGATTGGCCCGCGCAAGGCCAATATGTTCCTGGTGCGCATCGGCGGGGTGGCCCACGCATGGAACATGCGCATCCATCGAATGGATGGCCTCAGCCTGCTCGACGAATCCCTGTTCAAGCTGCATTCCCAGGACAGGGAACCTATCGCCCTGGTGCTGCGTGGCGACTGCGGTGAAGTGATGCTCCCCGGCGAAAGCAATGCCCGGAAAGTCTGCTACGACCAGCAGCTGTCGGCGACCCAGGATGCCAAGCAGTTCGTCAGCGCCTACGTGAACCAGCGGCTGTAAGAGTCCGGCTGCACGAGAGGCGGGGTTTTCGCTACGCTGCTGACTGACATTTCTGCGCAGTCCCGAGGCAGCCCCATGACCGACAACACCCAACAGTTCGCCAGCGACAACTATTCCGGCATCTGCCCCGAGGCCTGGGCGGCGATGGCCGAGGCCAACCGCGGCCACGAGCGCGCCTACGGCGACGACCAGTGGACCGCCCGTGCCTCCGACTATTTCCGCGAGCTGTTCGAGACCGACTGCGAAGTTTTCTTCGCCTTCAACGGCACCGCCGCCAACTCCCTGGCCCTGGCGGCCCTGTGCCAGAGCTACCACAGTGTGATCTGCGCCGAGACCGCCCACGTCGAGACCGATGAGTGCGGTGCGCCGGAGTTCTTCTCCAACGGCTCCAAGCTGCTGCTGGCGCGCACCGACGCCCAGGGCAAGCTGACCCCGGCAGCGATCCGCGAGATCGCACTCAAGCGCCAGGACATCCACTATCCCAAGCCGCGCGTGGTCACCATCACCCAGGCCACCGAGGTCGGCACCGTCTACCGCCCGGATGAGCTGCAGGCGCTCAGTGCCACCTGCCGCGAGCTGGGCCTGCACCTGCACATGGACGGCGCGCGCTTCTCCAATGCCTGCGCCTTCCTCGGCGCGACCCCGGCCGAGCTGACCTGGAAGGCCGGTGTCGAGGTGTTGTGCTTCGGCGGTACCAAGAACGGCATGGCGGTGGGCGAGGCCATCCTGTTCTTCAACCGCGAGCTGGCCGAAGGCTTCGACTACCGCTGCAAGCAGGCCGGCCAACTGGCCTCGAAGATGCGCTTCCTCGCCGCGCCCTGGGTGGGCGTGCTGCAGGACGACGCCTGGATGCATTACGCCAGCCATGCCAACCGCTGTGCACAACTGCTGGCCGAGCGCGTCGCCGACGTGCCGGGCGTGCAGCTGATGTTCCCGGTGGAGGCCAACGGCGTGTTCCTGCAGATGTCCGAACCGGCGCTGGAAGCCCTGCGTCAGCTCGGCTGGCGCTTCTACACCTTCATCGGTGCCGGCGGCGCGCGCTTCATGTGTTCGTGGGACACCGAGATCGAGCGGGTCGAGGAACTGGCCGCTGACATTCGCAAGGTCATGGCGGCAGGCTGAAGGGCGCCGGAGTTGTCCCCAGGCGCTGGGGACGGTTGCACGGGCAACCTGTCCCCAACCTGTGGATGAATGCTTGCAGGCCGCGGGCGGACTGGCCTGCACAGGTCTGGTCAATATTTGAGCGGCGCGGGTTGATGGTAAGAGCGAGCTTGCTCGCGAACATCCGTAGCCTCGCTTCACACCGTGGAATCAGGCGGACTGCGGTTCGCGAGCAAGCTCGCTCCTACAAGGGGGCTCACTCTCCACGGAGCGATTGGCACAGGATGAGACGGTGGTCTCAGCCGGCACGGATTGCCCCCTCTCCCTGAGGGAGAGGGCTGGGGTGAGGGGAATGCAAGGCACGGACCTCCCGGAGCACAAGCAGGGTTTCTATATCTTCACCGCCGTCCCGCTCACGCTGACCATCAGCATGCTGCCGTTCTGGCCCACCACCTCGTAATCCAGGTCGATGCCGACCACAGCATTGGCACCCAGCTCCTCGGCGCGTTCCTGCAGCTCCTCGAAGGCGATCTCCCGCGCCCGCCCCAACTCCTTCTCGTACGCTCCGGAGCGGCCGCCGATGATGTCGCGCAGGCCGGCGAACAGATCGCGGAACACGTTGGCGCCGAGGATCGCCTCGCCGACCACGATGCCGCGGTATTCCTGGATGGTCTTGCCCTCGATGGTGGGTGTGGTGGTCAGGATCATGGGATTGGCTCCTCTGCTGGGGAAATCCAGCATAGCCCTGCACCCTGGGGAAGGCCGCGCCGGCTGTGTTTCAGCATTTGGCGAAGATACCGGGGAAACCTTGTGATAAAGCTGTGGACAACCTGGTGGAAAATGACAGTCCCGTGGCACTTTCGTGAAGACTGGAAAATCGTCGCTCATTTTCGCAAGGTGCCCGCTATTCGTGGCTTGCAGAGGTAGAAGTGAGCGTTGGGGAGATCTCCACAGCTGCTGTGGAGGCACGCTTGCCCAACCTGTGGAAAACCTGTTGGGAGGTGCCTGCGGAGCTGGTGGTGCCTGGCTTGCCTGGATCTGGCTGTTTTCTGATCAACTCCTTCTTTTCAACCACTTGGGAGCCTGTGTATCGATTTCGGCAAATAGTCTGTGCACGATCTTTCCTCCGCTATCCCCGGTTTGTGTTGACCCGTTTGTGTGCCTCCTGTGGAAAACATCCTCCGTGCCACGCCTGCCGTGGGTTTCACCGCCTTGCTCAAGGATTGACCAGCCAGGGGGCAAGCAATTGATCCACAGCGACTTTTCCCGGCCGGCGGGAGCGGCGTAAAACTTTCCACAATGGCTGTGGGGCGAATCTCGAGGAAGCTGTGGACAAGCTGTACCCAGATCGCTGGAGGCCGCGCACGGCGCGCCGTCCTCGTCTCAGTACGTTTTTTGATCAAATGGCGAAAGTGGCGTCGTTACTGGCTTTCAGCGGATTTTCGGACGAGTTTTCCACATCGGCTGTGCAGCGTTCTGCCAGGAACTTGTGGGCGGGTTGTGGATGGATCGCTGCGAGCCCCGCTCCCTATGGCTCCCGCGGGGGTTGATCAATATTTGTCCAGGGCCCTGGGGGAGGCTGCCTATAATTTAGCCACGGCGGGCAGAAACCCTGGGGGCGGGAGATTCAGCATGTCCAGTTACTCGGTGGAACAGATCCGCACCGTGGCCCTGGTCGGCCACGGTGACAGCGGCAAGACCCTGCTTGCCGAGGCGCTGCTGCAGCATGCCGGCGCAATCCCCAGCATGGGTTCGCTGGAGCGCGGCGACACCCTCTGCGACTCCGACCCCATGGAGCGCGAATACCACCACTCCCTGGCCGCCGCACTGGCGCACTTCGAGCACGCGGGCGCACACATCCGCCTGGTCGACACCCCCGGTTATCCCGACTTCATCGGCCACGCGCTGCCGGCGCTCGCTGCGGTGGAAACTGCGCTGGTGGTGGTGAATGCGCAGAACGGCATCGAGCTGTCCACGCGGCGGATGATGGACTGGGCCGGCGAACGCGGCCTGTGCCGGATGCTGGTAGTGAACAAGATCGACGCCGAACGCGTTGACCTGCCGGCCCTGTTGGCGGGTTTGCGCGAGTCGTTCGGCAAGGAAGTACTGCCCCTCAACCTGCCCGCCGAGGGCGGCACGCGGGTTGTGGATTGCTTCTTCAATCCCGACGGCGAGGCTGACTTCTCCTCCGTGACCGAGGCGCACCAGGCGCTGGTGGACCAGGTGGTGGAGGTGGATGAGGCGCTGATGGCGCATTACCTGGAGGAGGGTGAGGTGGCGCCCGAGGCGCTGCACGAACCCTTCGAGCGCGCGCTGCGAGAAGGGCACCTGATTCCCCTGTGCTTCGTTTCCGCCCGCACCGGTGCCGGTGTGCCGGAGCTGGCCGACATGCTCGCGCGCCTCGCGCCCAACCCCGGCGAAGGCAACCCGCCGCTGTTCCTGCGCACCGACGACAAGGGCAAGGAACACCCGGTGACCTGCCAACCGGACCCCAAGGCCCATGTGCTGGCCCACGTGTTCAAGGTGGTGATCGATCCCTTCGTCGGCCGCTTGGCCGTATTCCGCGTGCACCAAGGCACGGTGCGCCGGGAAATGCAGTTGTTCGCCGGCGACGGGCGCAAACCGTTCAAGGTCGGACACCTGTTGCGCCTGCAGGGGAAGAAGCACGAGGAGGCGCCGTGGTTGATCCCGGGGGACTTCGGCGCGCTGACCAAGGTCGACGAACTGGAGTACGGGGTGGTGCTGCACGATTCCCACGATGAGGACCATATCCACCTCAAGCCCCTGGACTTTCCCGAGCCGATGCAGGGCCTGGCCATCGAGGCGAGCCGCCGCGGCGACGAGCAGCGCCTGGCGGAAATCCTCCAGCGCCTGCAGGCCGAAGACCCCTGTGTGCGCCTGGATTACAACGCCTCGACTCAGCAGACCGTGCTGCGCGGCATGGGCGAGATGCACCTGCGCTACCTGCTGGAACGCATGGCCGGGCAATACAAGCTGGAGGTGCAGACCCGCGCGCCGGCCGTCCCTTACCGCGAGACCGCCACGCGAGCGGCAGAGGGCCACAGCCGGCACAAGAAGCAGACGGGCGGAGCGGGGCAGTTCGGCGAGGTGTACCTGCGCATCGAGCCGCTGCCGCGCGGCGAGGGCTTCGCCTTCGTCGATGCGATCAAGGGCGGGGTGATCCCCGGCAACTTCATCCCCTCGGTGGAAAAGGGCGTGCGCTCGGCGCTGGCAGCCGGGCCGCTGGCCGGCTTCCCGGTGGAAGACGTCAAGGTCACGGTGTTCGACGGCAAGAGCCATTCGGTGGATTCCAAGGACATCGCCTTTCAGGCCGCGGGGCGCAAGGCCATGCTCGATGCATTGCGCAATGCCGGGGGCATCGTGCTGGAGCCGGTGATGCAGATCGAGGTGACGACGCCCGAGTCGCATCTGGGCGATATCACCGCCGATCTCACCGGCCGCCGGGGCCAGGTGCTGGGTACCGAGTCGCTGTCGGCCAGCGTCGCGCTGGTGCGTGGCCAGGTCCCGCTGGCGGAGATGGACGGCTACGCCAATCGCTTGAAATCCATTACCGCCGGGCAGGGGCTCTACAGCCTTTCCTCCAGCCATTACAGCGCTGTCCCACAGGACGTGCAGCAGCGCCTGTCCAGTGGCTACAAGGCAACCCCGGAAGAAGACTGAACGAATGTGGATAGTTGTCGCAGGCGGGCGCCGCAAAGGCCCGTGCCTGTGCGCTTTCACGCGTCGCCACAATGGCTTCGCCAGTCTGCTGTAAGCCACGTGGCATGCGGGTTGCAGGCGGGATCGAGGCGGCCATTCGGGTCGGCCGGAGGTGTCTCCAGGCTTGCGCCGGGACACCTCTGTCCTGTGGATAACTCGGTGGGTAACGTGTGGGACGGATGGGGGCAGCCTGTGATCAGTACTCGATCACCACATCGCCCTTGGGCACGCTGCAGCAGGACAGGATGTAGCCTTCGGCGACGTCTTCGTCGGTGATCCCGCCGTTGTGCTCCATCTCCACCTCGCCGGAGCGCTTCATTACTTTGCAGGTGCCGCAGATGCCCATGCCGCAGGCCTTGGGAATGTGCAGGCCGAGCTGGGCAGCGGCGGCGTGGACGGTCTCGCCCGGCGCCACGCGGATGCTTTTGCCGGTTTCGCAGAATTCCACGAGGTTCTGCTCGGCCAGCGGCACGGCTGGCGCTTCGGCGGCCTCGGCGGCCAGTTCCTTCACGTCGGCGCGCACTTCCGGTGGGGTCGGGCCGAAGGCTTCCTCGTGGTAGCGCGACATGTCGTAGCCTTCGGCTTCGAGCAGGCGCTTGATCGCGTGCATGTAGGGGGTGGGGCCGCAGCAGAAGACCTCGCGTTCGAGGTAGTCCGGCGCCATCAGCTGCAGCATCGCCTTGTTCAGGAAGCCCCGGTAGCCGGCCCAGGACTCGCCCATCTCGTACTTCTCGCAGACCAGGTACAGCTTGAAGTTGTTGATCCGCGAGTTCATGTGCTCCAGCTCGCGGTGGTAGATGATGTCCTTGGGCGTGCGCGCGCTGTGCACGAAGACCATGTCGACGTTGGCGTTGGTGTCGAAGAACCAGCGCGACATGGACATCACCGGGGTGATGCCGACGCCGCCGGAGAGGAACAGCACCTTCTCCGCGGGAAAATCGATGGCGTTGAAGTTGCCCACCGGACCGTGCACCGGGATCTGGTCGCCTTCCTTCAGGTTGTCGTGCAGCCAGTTCGAGACCTTGCCGCCGGGCACGCGCTTGATGGTGATGGAGAAGCTGTACGGCACCGAGGGCGAGCTGGAGATGGTGTAGGAACGCATGATCGGCTGGCCGTCGATCTCCAGTTCCAGGGTGACGAACTGGCCGGGCTTGAAGAAGAACATGATCGGCGCGTCGGCCATGAAGCAGAAGGTGCGCACATCCCAGGTTTCCTGGATGGCTTTCACGCAGCGCACCAGGTGGCGGCCGTTGGCCCAGGTCTGGGTGTTGACCGGGTTGAGGAAGGTGTTCGTCGACATGCTGTCTCTCCGCGCACGCGGGCCGTGCTGGGCCTGATGGGGCAGCGCCGGGGCCCGCTTGCCGGCGTCGAGGGACGCAGCAAGCACGGGGCCTGTCGGCATGCCTGATAGGGCGGATTGTGTGCACGAGGATGGCCGGTGCATTTACCTGCCAGCGACATTTGCATGCTTATCGCGACCTGCCGCCTGGGACGTGCCGTTGCGCGTCGGGAAATGATGTGGCCGTGTCGCCCATGGATAAGGGTTCCTACGGGGCGCGGCCCCACACTCAGCTCCATGCCGAGCAACCCCCCAGGTTGAGCGAGACGGCGGGAAACGGCGCACTCGGCGCGCCTGACACCTGCCGCAAATGCCCTGCGTGGCACACCGTATCAGCCACTTATTTCCGCCGGCAGCCAAACAGGCTGCGGCATGAGGACCTAGCAATGGACGTCACTACTACCCTGAGTCTGGGCGATCCGCTGGAACCGGCCCGCAAGGCCACCGCCGAGATGCTGCGCACTCGCGACCACAGCTTCTCGCTGCCGCAACCCTTCTACAACGACGAGCGCCTGTTCCAGCTGGACATGCAGGAGATCTTCCACAAGGAGTGGCTGATCGCCGGGATGACCTGCGAGATCCCCGCCAAGGGCAACTTCCTCACCCTGCAGATCGGCGACAACCCGGTCATCGTGCTGCGCGGCGCCGAGGGCAAGATCCACGCCTTCCACAACGTCTGCCGCCACCGTGGTTCGCGCCTGTGCGTCAGCGACAAGGGCAAGGTCGCCAAGCTGGTCTGCCCCTATCACCAGTGGACCTACGAACTGGACGGCCGCCTGCTGTTCGCCGGCACCGAGATGGGCGCGGACTTCGACATGAAGGACTACAGCCTGAAGCCGGTGAATGTGAAGACCGCCGGCGGCTACATCTTCATCTCGCTGTCGGAGAACCCGCCGGCCATCGATGACTTCCTGCGTACGCTCGACCACTACATGGAGCCGTACGACATGGAGAACACCAAGGTAGCGGTGCAGACCACGCTGCGGGAAAAGGCCAACTGGAAGCTGGTGCTGGAAAACAACCGCGAGTGCTATCACTGCAACGGCTCGCACCCGGAGCTGCTGAACACCCTGCTGGAGTGGGACGACGTTACCGACCCGCGCGCCAGCCAGGCGTTCAAGGACCAGGTCGCGGCCTGCACCACCGCCTGGGATGCCGAGAAGATTCCCTACGCCCACGCCAGCTTCGGCCTGCGCAACCGCATCGTGCGCATGCCGCTGCTGCAGGGCACCGTGTCCATGACCATGGATGGCAAGCAGGGCAGCAAGAAGCTCATGGGCCGCATCCAGAACCCGGACCTGGGCTCTATGCGCATCCTGCACCTGCCGCATTCCTGGAACCACTGCATGGGTGACCACCTGATCGTCTTCACCGTTTGGCCGATCAGTGCGCAGGAGACCGTGGTCACCACCAAGTGGCTGGTGCACAAGGATGCGGTGGAAGGTGTCGACTACGACGTGGCGCGCCTGCGCGAAGTCTGGGACGCCACCAACGACCAGGACCGGCGCCTGGCCGAAGAGAACCAGCGTGGCATCAACTCCACCGCCTACCAGCCGGGGCCGTACTCCAAGACCTACGAGTTCGGCGTGATCAACTTCCTCGACTGGTACAGCGAGCGGATGCTCAACAACCTGGGCGAGGAATCCGCCCACGCGCGCCTGGTCGCCGAGAAGTAAGCCCCCGCCACCCAGCGCCCCCTTTGCGGGGGCGCTGCCGTTGAAGAGGAATCCACTTGGACGCCATGCTCTTCTACAGCAGCTCCGCCTTCGTCACCGGCCTGGTGGCGTGGAACCTCTTCGCCTGTTGGCGCAAGCGCTGAAATCGCCCTGGTGCAGCGTTACTTGTAGGAGCGAGCTTGCTCGCGAATGTCCCCCGGCGGGCCAGGTGCCGCCGACGAAATACCCCCTCCCTAACCCTCCCCCTGAAGGGAGAGGGGACTGTTCGTGCAGCGGGCAGATCAAGTGCTCGCTGGTTGACGCTGGTCTTTCCGCGAAATCAGGACCGCTCCCTCTCCCTTCAGGGAGAGGGCTGGGGAGAGGGCGCTTTCAGCTCTCACGCCGCGTCCCGCAACGAAGAGCATTCGCGAGCAAGCTCGCTCCTACAGGTACTGCGAACCCTGCAGCACATGGGGTTCCGCACCACACATTCCCCAGCGCGACGCAAACGCTGTCGCCCATGTCGTGAGGTTGACGCTTTCGGGTCGACCCTGGTCGTTTTCGAACCGGGTCGCCTCGGGGGGCAGGGATATCCTGCCTGCAAAGCGTCGGCACAAGCCCCGGCGCGCCAAGCCTGAGAAGAGGTACGCCAAGATGAGCCCAGCCGAAGTCCACGCCGACAGCATCATCATCGATGGCCTGATCATCGCCAAGTGGAGCCGCGAGCTGTTCGAGGACATGCGCAAGGGCGGCCTGACCGCCGCTAACTGCACCGTCTCCGTGTGGGAAGGCTTCCAGGCCACGGTGAACAATATCGTCGCCAGCCAGAAGCTGATCCGCGAGAACAGCGACCTGGTCATCCCGGTGCGCACCACCGCCGACATCCGCAAGGCCAAGGAGCAGGGCAAGACCGGCATCCTCTTCGGCTTCCAGAACGCCCATGCGTTCGAGGACCAGATCGGCTATGTGGAGGTGTTCAAGCAACTGGGCGTGGGCATCGTGCAGATGTGCTACAACACCCAGAACCTGGTCGGCACCGGCTGCTACGAGCGGGACGGCGGCCTCTCCGGCTTCGGCCGCGAGATCGTTGCGGAGATGAACCGCGTCGGCATCATGTGCGACCTGTCCCACGTCGGCTCGAAGACGTCCGAGGAAGTCATCCTCGAGTCGAAGAAGCCCGTCACCTATTCCCACTGCCTGCCGTCGGGCCTGAAGGAACATCCGCGCAACAAGTCCGACGCCGAGCTGAAGTTCATCGCCGACCACGGCGGCTTCGTCGGCGTGACCATGTTCGCGCCCTTCCTCGCCAAGGGCATCGACTCGACCATCGACGACTATGCCGAAGCCATCGAGTACGTGATGAACCTCGTCGGCGAGGACGCCATCGGCATCGGCACCGACTTCACCCAGGGCCACGGCCAGGACTTCTTCGAGTGGCTGACCCACGACAAGGGTTACGCCCGCCGCCTCACCAACTTCGGGAAGATCGTCAACCCGCTGGGCATCCGCACCGTGGGCGAATTCCCCAATCTCACCGAAACCCTGCTCAAGCGCGGCATGCCCGAGCGCGTGGTGCGCAAGGTCATGGGTGAGAACTGGGTGCGCGTCCTCAAAGACGTCTGGGGCGAGTGATTCAACCTCAACAGCGCCCTCTCCCTCAGCCCCTCTCCCGCAAGCGGGAGAGGGGAGCAGAGCCGCCGGCATGCACCTGATCCTCCGCATGCACGGATAGCTCCCTCTCCCTTAAGGGAGAGGGCTGGGGAGAGGGCAACCGCACACACGAATTCTGGAGTCTTGCCACCATGGCCAAACACGCCCCCGAACTGCCCATCGAAGTCGACAGCGAAACCGGTGTCTGGACCACCGACGCCCTGCCGATGCTCTACGTACCGCGGCACTTCTTCGTCAACAACCACATGGGCATCGAGGAAGAGCTGGGCGCCGAGCGCTACGCCGAAATCCTCTACAAGGCCGGCTACAAGTCCGCCTGGCACTGGTGCGAGAAGGAAGCGGAGTGCCACGGCCTGGTCGGCGTGGAAGTCTTCGAGCACTACATGAAGCGCCTGTCCCAGCGCGGCTGGGGCCTGTTCCAGATCGAGCAGATCGACCTCGACAAGGGCACCGCCCAGGTTCGCCTGAAGCACTCGGCCTTCGTCTACGTCTACGGCAAGGTCAACCGCAAGGTCGACTACATGTTCACCGGCTGGTTCGCCGGCGCCATGGACCAGATTCTCCAGGCGCGCGGCAGCGATATCCGCACCGTCGCCGAGCAGGTCTACAGCGGCGCCGAGGAAGGCCACGACGACGGCCTGTTCGTCGTCAAACCCCTCTGATCTTTCGCTCCCTGTAGGAGCGAGCTTGCTCGCGAACAAGCAGCCGCAAGGCCGCCAGACAACAAGAAACCTCTGATCCCGTGAGGATGCCGCAATGGCTTTCGAGGCAATGTTCCAGCCGATCCAGATCGGCAAGCTGACCATCCGCAACCGCGTACTCTCCACCGCTCACGCCGAGGTGTATGCCACCGACGGCGGCATGACCACCGAGCGCTACGTGAAGTACTACGAGGAGAAGGCCAAGGGCGGTATCGGCCTGGCCATCTGCGGCGGTTCCTCCGTGGTCGCCATCGACAGCCCGCAGGAATGGTGGAGCTCGGTGAACCTTTCCACCGACCGCATCATCCCGCACTTCCAGAACCTGGCCGACGCCATGCACAAGCATGGGGCCAAGATCATGATCCAGATTACCCACATGGGCCGCCGCTCGCGCTGGGACGGCTTCAACTGGCCGACCCTGATGTCGCCCTCCGGCGTGCGCGAGCCGGTGCACCGTGCCACCTGCAAGACCATCGAGCCGGAAGAGATCTGGCGGGTGATCGGCAACTACGCGCAAGCGGCCCGCCGTGCCAAGGCCGGCGGCCTGGACGGCGTCGAGCTGTCCGCCGTGCACCAGCACATGATCGACCAGTTCTGGAGCCCGCGGGTCAACAAGCGCACCGACGAATGGGGCGGCAGCTTCGAGGGCCGCATGAAATTCGGCCTGGAAGTGCTCAAGGCCGTGCGTGCCGAAGTCGGCGACGATTTCTGCGTCGGCATGCGCATCTGCGGCGACGAGTTCCACCCGGATGGCCTGTCCCACGAGGACATGAAGCAGATCGCCAAGTACTACAGCGACACCGGCATGCTCGACTTCATCGGCGTGGTCGGCTCGGGCTGCGACACCCACAACACCCTGGCCAACGTCATCCCGAACATGACCTTCCCGCCGGAGCCGTTCCTGCACCTGGCGGCCGGGATCAAGGAAGTAGTCAACGTGCCGGTGCTGCACGCGCAGAACATCAAGGACCCGAACCAGGCCACGCGCATCCTCGAAGGCGGCTACGTGGACATGGTCGGCATGACCCGCGCGCACATCGCCGACCCGCACCTGATCGCCAAGATCAAGATGGGCCAGATCGACCAGATCAAGCAGTGCGTCGGCGCCAACTACTGCATCGACCGCCAGTACCAGGGCCTCGACGTGCTGTGCATCCAGAACGCCGCCACGTCCCGTGAGTACATGGGCGTGCCGCACATCATCGAGAAGACCACTGGCGTGAAGCGCAAGGTCGTGGTCGTCGGTGGCGGCCCGGCAGGGATGGAGGCGGCGCGCGTTGCCGCCGAGCGCGGCCACGACGTCACCCTGTTCGAGAAGAAGGACCAGCTCGGCGGGCAGATCACCACCGCCTCGAAGGCCCCGCAGCGCGACCAGATCGCCGGCATCACCCGCTGGTACCAGCTGGAGCTGGCGCGGCTGAACGTCGACCTGCGCCTGGGCACCGGCGCGGATGCCGACACCATCCTCGACCTGCGCCCCGACGTGGTGGTGCTGGCCAACGGCGGCCATCCGTTCCTCGAGCAGAACGAACACTGGGGCGCCGCCGACGGGCTGGTGGTCAGCAGCTGGGACGTACTCGACGGCAAGGTCGCGCCGGGCAAGAACGTGCTGGTCTACGACACCATCTGCGAGTTCAGCGGCATGTCGGTGGCGGATTTCCTCGCCGACAAGGGCGCCCAGGTTGAGATCGTCACCGACGACATCAAGCCCGGCGTGGCCATCGGCGGCACCACCTTCCCGACCTACTACCGCAGCATGTACCCCAAGGAAGTGATCATGACCGGCGACCTGATGCTGGAAAAGGTCTACCGCGAGGGCGACAAGCTGGTAGCGGTGCTGGAGAACGAATACACCGGCGCGAAGGAAGAGCGGGTGGTCGACCAGATCGTCGTCGAGAACGGCGTGCGCCCGGACGAGAGCCTGTACTACGCGCTCAAGCAGGGCTCGCGCAACAAGGGCCAGATCGACGTCGAGGCGCTGTTCGCGATCAAGCCGCAGCCGTGTCTCAGCGAGCCGGGAGAGGGCTATCTGCTGTTCCGCATCGGCGACTGCGTGGCCCAGCGCAACACCCATGCGGCGATCTACGACGCCTTGAGGCTGTGCAAGGACTTCTAACGCCCCCGTAGGATGGGTGGAGCTTGCGATACCCATCGATTGTCGAGGCAGCATGGGTATCGCTGCGCTCCACCCATCCTACGGTCGTCCCGCACCGACTCCGGTCCCTGCGAGGAGACCAATGACAATGCTTAACATCATCCTCCCCATCCTGCTCTTCGCCGCCCTCGGCCTCACCGTGCTGGGCGCCGTGAAGCGCTTCGCGATGTGGCGCCGTGGCCGGCCCGCGCAGGTCGACTGGATCGGCGGCCTGCTGAAGATGCCGCGTCGCTACCTGGTCGACCTGCACCACGTGGTCGAGCGCGACAAGTACATGTCGAAGACCCACGTCGCCACCGCTGGCGGCTTCGTGCTGGCCGCGCTGCTGGCCATCCTCGTGCACGGTTTCGGCCTGCACAGCCGCATTCTTGGCTTCGCCCTGCTGGCGGCCACCGCGCTGATGTTCTGTGGTGCGCTGTTCGTCGCCAAGCGCCGCCTTGACCCGCCGTCGCGCCTGTCGAAAGGCCCGTGGATGCGCCTGCCGAAAAGCCTGCTGATGTTCTCGGCGAGCTTCTTCATCGCCACCCTGCCGGTGGCCGGCATCCTGCCGGAGGGTTTCGGCGGTTGGTTCCTCGCGGCCATCCTCGCCATTGGCGTGGTCTGGGGTGTGTCCGAGCTGTTCTTCGGCATGACCTGGGGCGGGCCGATGAAGCACGCCTTCGCCGGCGCCCTGCACCTGGCGTGGCATCGCCGCGCCGAACGGTTCTCCAGTAAAGATGGGCGTGGCGGCCGCTCCACTGGCCTCAAACCGCTGGACCTGGACGATCCCATGGCACCGCTGGGAGTCGAGAAGCCCACCGATTTCACCTGGAACCAGTTGCTCGGCTTCGACGCCTGCGTGCAGTGCGGCAAGTGCGAGGCCATGTGCCCGGCCTTTGCCGCCGGCCAGCCGCTGAACCCGAAGAAACTCATCCAGGACATGGTCATCGGCCTGGCCGGTGGCAGTGACGCCAACTTCGCCGGCTCCCCCTATCCCGGTAAGCCATTGGGCGAACACAGCGGCGGCCCGCACCAGCCGATCGTCGCGCTGGACGGCAAGGCGCTGGTGGATGCCGAGACGCTCTGGTCCTGCACCACCTGCCGCGCCTGCGTCGAGGAATGCCCGATGATGATCGAGCACGTCGACGCCATCGTCGACATGCGCCGCCACCTCACCCTGGAAAAGGGCGCGACCCCGAACAAGGGCGCCGAGGTGCTGGAAAACCTCATCGCCACCGACAACCCCGGCGGCTTCGCCCCCGGCGGCCGGCTGAACTGGGCGGCGGACCTGAACCTGCCACTGCTGGCCGACAAGCAGCAGGCCGACGTGCTGTTCTGGGTCGGCGACGGCGCCTTCGATATGCGCAACCAGCGCACCCTGCGTGCCTTCGTGAAGGTCCTCAAGGCCGCCAACGTCGACTTCGCCGTGCTCGGCCTGGAGGAGCGCGACAGCGGCGATGTGGCACGCCGCCTGGGTGACGAAGCCACCTTCCAGACCCTGGCCCAACGCAACATCGCCACCCTGGCCAAGTACCGTTTCAAGCGCATCGTCAGCTGCGACCCGCACAGCTTCCACGTGCTGAAGAACGAGTACGGCGCGCTGGGCGGCAACTACCAGGTGCTGCACCACACGACCTTCATCGATGAACTGGTGCAGAAGGGCGCGCTGAACCTCGGCCAGAGCAAGGCCGGCAGCGTGACCTTCCACGACCCGTGCTACCTCGGCCGCTACAACGGCGAGTACGAAGCGCCGCGCGCCGTGCTCAAGGCCATCGGTATCGAGGTCAAGGAAATGGCCCGCTCCGGCTTCCGTTCGCGCTGCTGCGGCGGTGGCGGCGGCGCGCCGATCACCGACATCCCCGGCAAGCAGCGGATTCCCGACATGCGCATGGTCGACATCAAGGAAACCGGCGCCGAGCTGGTGGCCGTGGGCTGCCCGCAATGCACCGCCATGCTCGAAGGCGTGGTCGCGCCACGCCCGGAGATCAAGGACATCGCCGAACTGGTCGCCGAGGTCCTCATCGAGGCCACCGAGGTGCCGGCAAAAAAGCCCTCGCTGGCGCGCCGTGAAGAAGCGGTGGAGGTGCACCTGTGAACGTCCTGCGTAGCCCCGTAGGGCGCATAAAGCCGAAGGCTTTATCCGCCGCCTCGGCCACTTCGGCGGATAACGCTGCGCGTTATTCGCCCTACCCCAGCCCGGAGCATTGAGCATGAGCGACATCATCCGCCGCGACCCGCGCGCCGAGTGGATCGCCCGCAACCGCCTGCACCCGCTGCACGCGGCCATGCAATCGGCTCAGGGTGGCGAGAGCCGCTGGATGGGGCCGAACGGCGTGGTGCGCAAGAATCCCCACGCTGTCGGCTTCATCGGCCCCAATGGCGTCAAGCGCATCGACCGCTCCGGCAGCCAGCAAGGCACGGCAGGCGGCAAGCGCAGCAGCGCGCCGGAGGTGGTGCAACTGCCGCTGGTGATCATCGAGCAGCCGGCCTTCCTGATTGCCGTGGTACCGGACATGGTGGGCGGCCGCCTCTCCAGCCACGACCGTGACCTGCTCGGCCTGGCCCGCAAGCTGGCCGGCAGCGACGGTGCGGTGCTGGCCGTGGTGTTCGGCGAGCACAAGGAAACCGCCTTCGACACCGCCGGCGTCGACCGCCTGCTGCAGATCGAGGGCAACGAATACGACGGTTACGCTCCGGAACAATGTGTGCTGGCGCTGCGGTCGGCCAACAGCCAGTTCGCACCGCGTCACTGGTTGTTGCCCGACAGCCGCACCGGTGGCGGCGAACTGGGCCGCCGTCTCGCTGCCAGCCTGGGCGAACGCCCGGCCACCCGCGTCTGGCAGGCCGAAGGCGAGCGCTGCATCGGTCGCGCCGGAGCCGGCCAGCAGGATCTGCACCGCGACCTGCCGCGCCTGATCCTGGCCGCTGCCGAGTGCGCCGAGCCGGTCAGCGAAACCCGGCACGAGGCCCGCGCCGTGGAGCTGGAAAGCAGCGTCGCGCGCAACCTGCCGCGCATCGAGGACCTCGGCCCGGTGGCGGTGGACCCGGCGCAGATTCCCATGGCCGAGGCGGAGTTCATCCTCTCCGGCGGCAACGGTGTGAAGGACTGGGATCTGTTCCACCGCGCCGCCGTCGCCCTCGGCGCCACCGAAGGCGCGTCTCGCGTGGCGGTCGACGACGGCCACATGCCGCGTGCCCGGCAAGTCGGCGCCACCGGTACCTGGGTTACTGCGCGGGTCTATCTCGCCGTCGGTATTTCCGGTGCGATCCAGCACCTGCAGGGCATCGGCTCCTGCGACAAGGTGGTGGCGATCAACATGGACCCGGGCTGCGACATGATCAAACGCGCCGATCTCTCGGTGATCGGTGATTCCGCCGCGATCCTCAAGGCGCTGATCGAACTGGCCGAAGCCCATCGCAATGGAGCGGCGCGCGATGCGGCATGAAATGGGTTCCCTCGTAGGGCGCATACAGCCGAAGGCTTTATCCGCCGCCAACGCATCATCGGCGGATAACGCTGCGTGCTATTGGCCCTACGCCAGCTTGAAAGCCCGAGGTGGCTTATGAACGACCTGAACATCGTCGCCCTGGTTTCCATCGGCGCCCACCCGGCGTCCGGTCGCCCGCGGCGCGCCGACCAGGATGCCCGTGCAGTGGAGCTGGGCATGAACCTCGCCGGCAAGCGCCTGCGCGTCGTGCATGCCGGTGATGCCGGGGAAGAAGCGCTGCGCGGTTACCTCGGCATGGGCCTGGATGAACTGGCCGTGCTCGAACAGCCTGCCGGTGCCGACGCACTTCCAGCATTGGCCGCCTACCTGGGCGACAGCGAAGCGCAACTGGTACTCACCGGCACCCAGGCGGAAACCGGCGAGGGCTCTGGCATGTTGCCCTTCCTGCTGGCCGAGCGCCTCGGCTGGCCGCTGGTGGTCGGCCTGGCGGAAGTGGAGAAGGTCGAAGGCGGCAGCGCACAGGTATTGCAGGCATTGCCTCGCGGCCAGCGTCGCCGGCTGAAGGTGCGCCTGCCCTTCGTCGCCAGTGTCGACAATGCCGCGCCGGTCGCTCGCCAAAGCGCCTTCGGCCCGGCTCGCCGTGGCTACCTGGAAGCCCATGAGGTGGAAGTGGTGGAAGACCCGCTACTCGCCGACGGCAATCTGCAACCCGCGCGCCCGCGTCCCAAGCGGCTGAAGGTGATCAAGGCGAAGACCGGTGCCGAACGCATGAAGGCCGCGACCGCCAAGGCCTCTGGCGGTACCGGGCAGGTGCTCAAGGAGGTTTCGCCCGAGGCGGGCGCCGAGGCGATCTTCAAGTTGCTGCGTGAGGAAGGCGTGATTCGCGTCTGACGTTCCGGCTCTTCGTAGGAGCGAGGGGCCATCGATATTGCTCGCGAACAATCCCCGCAGCGAGGCCTGGTTCGCGAGCAAGCTCGCTCCGACAGGATGCCTTGCCCATCGGAGCGGAAGCCGGCGCCGGAGGCGAACCTTGTGGGTTGATTCCCGGTCCAAATTCCGTTGGCGGTAGGAAATCATTGAAATAGCACGAGAATTATCTCGTAAGCCATTGAATTGACAGCATACGGCTTGTCAGAAGAACCGCGTTTTTGCTGGCCCCGCCGCGCCCCTTTCTTTATCCTCCGCACCCTTTGAAAGGCTTTGCGGAGGCTCCCATGCTTGATTCCACCCTCGAACAACTTGAACAGCTGGTCGCCGAACTGCTGCAGCAGAATGAAGTACTGGTGCAGGACAACGCCCAGGTGCGCGAAGAGCTGCTAAAGGCCCGTGAGGAAAACGACACGCTGCAACTGTCGCTCATGGAGCAGGAAGAGAAGCACAACGCCACTGCGACTCGCCTGCAGGCGCTGATCCGCCGCGTCAGCGACAGCCGCGCCAGCGCATGAGTGGCGACGGCGTCCGCGTCCTGCGCATCCTCGGACGCGAATACAGCGTCCGGGCGCCGGCCGGTGAAGAGCGCCGGCTGCAGGACGCGGCCGCGCTGTTGCAGGCGGAAATCACCGCCAGCAAGAAGAAATTCCCCTACGTCACCAGCAATGAGCTGATGGTGCTCTCCGCGCTCAACCTCTGCGCCCGCCAGCTCGGCGCATCGGATACCGAGTGCGACGAGGCGGACGCCGTGGAGCGTATCGCCGCCCTCAATCGGCGGATTCTCGATCACCTGCAACGGCAGGATTGATCCTCCGCACCGTCTGCTTTTTGTAGGAGCGATCTTGCTCGCGAACCCCTCCTGCGCCGGTATTGCCGGGAGGGAGATCGTGTTCGCGAGCAATGACGATGGCATCCCCCTTGCTCCTACAGAAGCCGCCCCACCCTGAATTCCAGGAAAGTGTTTCGTAGGGCGAATAACGCGCAGCGTTATCCGCCACTGTGCCTGGCGCGGAACTGGCGGATCACCGCAAGCAGATATGCGCCCTACGTTCCCGTGCGACTCATGCCAATCGCGGACGGAGTCCGTTCCTGCGAAACCTGAACCTGCGTAGGCGCGGACTTCCGTCTGCCATGTTTTCCGCCGCGCCCGGATTTCAGGCAAAAAAATAGGGACACCGGGGTAAGCGGTGTCCCTTCTAAAGGAGAGTGGGCCAAGAGGCCCCTCAACCGGTGAGACGTGGCACCTCGGGTAAACCCGCGGCGCCGGGTATAAAAGAAGGGACTGGGGGTAACCAATCCCTGAAAGGTGAGGGAGGAATACTCCCCCTCAACCGGTGAGACGTGCCCGGCTCGCGCCGGGCGGATGATCAGGCGCGCAGCGGAATCAGGCGCGGGGCGATCATGTTTTCCGGCAGCAGGATGTCGGCCAGGGTGGCTTCGTCCAGCAGCTTCTCCTCGCGAACCAGCTCCAGTACGCCGCGGCCGGTTTCCAGCGCAGTCTTGGCGATGCGGGTGGAGTTCTCGTAGCCGATGTACGGGTTCAGCGCGGTGACCAGGCCGATGCTGTGTTCCACCAGCTGGTGGCAGCGCTCGACGTTGGCGGTGATGCCGGTGATGCAATGCTCGCGCAGCATGTCCATGGCGCGCTGGAGCAGGCGGATCGAGTCGAAGATCTTGTAGGCGATCAGCGGTTCCATCACGTTCAGCTGCAGCTGGCCGCCTTCGGCCGCGATGGTCAGTGCCAGGTCGTTGCCCATGATTTCGAAGGCGCACATGTTCACGGCCTCCGGGATCACCGGGTTGACCTTGCCCGGCATGATCGAGCTGCCCGGCTGGCGCGGCGGCAGGTTGATCTCGTTGATGCCGGTACGCGGGCCGCTGGACAGCAGGCGCAGGTCGTTACAGATCTTCGACAGCTTGACCGCGGTGCGCTTGAGCATGCCGGAGAACAGCACGAAGGCGCCCATGTCGGAGGTGGCTTCGATCAGGTCGGCAGCCGGAACGACCGGGTGGCCGCTGATTTCGGCCAGGCGCTCGACGGCCAGCTTCTGGTAGCCGGGGTCGGCGTTGATGCCGGTGCCGATCGCGGTGCCGCCGAGGTTCACTTCGGTCAGCAGTTCCGGCGCCAGGCGACGCAGGCGGTCGAGGTCTTCGCCCAGGGTGGTGGCGAAGGCGTGGAATTCCTGGCCGAGGGTCATCGGTACCGCGTCCTGCAGCTGGGTACGGCCCATCTTCAGTACGCCGGCGAACTCGACGCCCTTGGCGGCGAAGGCCTGGATCAGGCTGTCGAGGCTGGCCAGCAGGGTGTCGTGGCCGAGCAGCAGGCCCAGGCGGATGGCGGTCGGGTACGCGTCGTTGGTCGACTGCGCCATGTTCACGTCGTTGTTCGGGTGCAGGTACTTGTACTCACCCTTGGTGTGGCCCATGGCTTCCAGCGCGATGTTCGCGATCACTTCGTTCGCGTTCATGTTGGTGGAAGTACCGGCGCCACCCTGGATCATGTCCACCACGAACTGGTCGTGGAAGTCACCGCGGATCAGGCGGGCACAGGCTTCGCTGATGGCAGCGTGCTTCTCGTTCGACAGGTGGCCAAGCTGGTGGTTGGCATCGGCTGCCGCCTGTTTGACCATCGCCAGGCCGACGACCAGTTTCGGGTAGTGCGACAGCGGCACGCCCGAGAGGCGGAAGTTGTTCACAGCGCGCAGGGTCTGGATGCCGAAGTAGGCGTCAGAAGGTACTTCGAGGGTGCCGAGGAGGTCTTTCTCGATGCGGAACGATGCAACAGGGGACATGACGGGGATTGTCTCAGGGAAACACGGCCAGTGCCGCGATGCCCGGTAGACTAGGGATTTCGCCTTTCGTCGGCCAATGCTGTTAAAGGCTGCCTCATGCACGAACGGCATAATGTACCCTGTGACGAATTGATGACGGCGAGCGTATGACTGTGCTACGCGCGCCCGGCTCCTGACCAATCGATCAACGTGTGAATGCGTTGGAGTTGACGTGAACCTCGAGACCAAATGGCTGGAAGACTTCAGCACCCTGGCCACCACCCGCAGTTTTTCCCAGGCCGCCGAAAAGCGCTTCGTCACCCAGCCGGCCTTCAGCCGGCGCATCCGCAGCCTGGAGGACGCCCTCGGCCTGACCCTGGTGAACCGCCAGCGCACGCCCATCGAGCTGACTGAGGCCGGGCAGCTGTTCCTCGTCACCGCCCGCGCGGTGGTCGAACAGCTCGGCCAGGTGGTGCGCCACCTGCACCACCTGGAAGGAGGGCAGGGCGAGGTGCTGCAGTTCGCCGCCGCGCACTCGCTGGCGCTGGGCTTCTTCCCCGCGTGGATTTCCCGGCTGCGCTCGGAAGGCCTGAATATCGCCAGCCGCCTGGTGGCGACCAACGTCGGCGAGGCGGTACACCTGCTGCGCGAAGGCGGCTGCGACCTGATGATGGCCTTCTATGACCCGGACGCTGCCTTGCAGATGGACCCGGAGGTCTTTCCGTCGCTACACCTGGGGCGCACCGAAATGCTGCCGGTGTGCGCGGTGAACTCCGCGGGCGTGCCGCTCTTCGATCTCGACAGCGGGCAGAGCGTGCCGCTGCTGGCTTACAGTGCCGGTGCCTTCCTCGGTCGCGGTGTGAACCTGCTGCTGCGCCAGCGCAACCTGCGCTACACGACTGTCTATGAAACGGCGATGGCCGACAGCCTTAAAAGCATGGCGCTGCAAGGCATGGGTGTGGCCTGGGTGCCGCGCCTGAGCATGGAGTCGGAGCTGGCGCGTGGTGAGCTGGCGCTGTGCGGCGGCCCGCACTGGATTGTCCCGCAGGAAATCCGCCTGTACCGCTGTGCCCTGGTGCGCAAGGCGCAGATCCGCCTGCTCTGGCGCAAGCTCGAAGGCGGCCTGGGGCTGGACGAAACGCCCTGAGGCAGACAGCCGGGGCTATTCTGTTTATTTGATAAGCATTATCATTTGCGGCTTTCCACGGTCTCCCCCTCGCACCTGCTTCGGTGCGGACCGCTGGCGAGCCTGCAGCCCCGATGTCCCATTCCGACCGCCCGGCCGATTCCCGCGCCGCGGACGCCCCGGCGCCCGCCGAGGCGTTGCCGCGTGAGGATTTCCTGCGGGTGTTCCTTTCCCAGCGTCCGCGCATGGAAGCCCTGGTACGACGCCGCGTCGGTTGCCGGGCCACGGCGGCGGACCTCGTCCAGGACCTGTTCCTGCGCTTCTGGAAGCGCCCGCAGGCACCGGTGGAAGAGCTCGGCAGCTACCTGCTGCGCAGTGCGCGCAACCTCGCTATCGATCACCTGCGCGGGGAGGACTCGCGCGGGCGAACCCTGAGCGCGCTGCTGCCCGACCAGGATGATGCCCAGCCTTCGCCAGAGCAGGCGGTGCAGGCCAGTGCCGAACTGGACCTCATCGAAGACGCCCTGCGCCAGTTGCCCGAACGCACCCGCCATATCTTCCTGCTCAGCCGCGTGCATGGCCGCACCTATGGCGAGATCGCCGCAGCCATGGGGCTTTCCCAGAGCGCTGTGGAAAAACATATGATGCGCGCCCTCGATGCCTGCAAGGCGAGCCTTGAGCCCGCCGCGCCGGCAGATCGCCGTGGAGCCGCCGACCGATGAAGCCCGAAATCGCCACCTCGCCCGAGGACGCCCAGCGTCAGGCGCGCCAGTGGCTGCTGCGCCTGAACGACGCCGGCGGCGACGCGTGGCTGGGGGCTTTCCAGGCGTGGCTGGCGGCTGATCCGCGACATGCGCGCGCCTACGCCGAAGTCGATGCGCTCTGGGAGGCCAGTGCCCTGCCGGCGCAGCGGCTGGCGGCGGAAGAGGGCGATGCTTTGGGTTCCTATCTCACCGCGATGGACCGCCCGGCGCCGCGCCGCGCGCCGAGCAACCACCGACGTTGGGCCTACCCGCTGGCCAGCGCCGCCTGCCTGCTGCTGATGCTATGGGCCGGCGGCTGGTGGTCGCCGGGTCACTGGCTGACGGACCTTTCCGCCGACTACGTCAGTGCGCCGGGCGAAGTACGGGAGATCACCCTGGGCGACGGCTCGCGCCTGACCCTGGACGCCGACAGCGCCGTTGCCGTTTTCCTGGACGGCGAACAACGCCGCGTCGACCTGTTGCGCGGTGCTGCGTCCTTTGCCGTGAAACATCTGCCCAAACCCTTCGTGGTGCGCGCCGGAGAGGGTGAAGCGCGGGTGCTGGGCACCGAGTTCGAAGTCCGTCGCCAGGGCGCGCAGACCCGCGTCACGGTCGCCGAAGGCCGCGTCTCGGTGCGTGGCAGCCATGCCGTCGGCATGCCGGAAGTGGTGCTGGGCGCTGGCGAACGGGTCAGCATCGACGGTACGCGGCTCGGTGATGCGCAGCCCGCTGATGCCCAGGCCGCGCTGGCCTGGCGCCAGGGCTGGCTGACCTTCTACCGCGCGCCGCTGGGCGAGGTGCTGGAGCGCCTGGGCACTTACTACCCGGGCCGCATCGTGCTGCTGGACAACGAGCTGGCGCAGCGCCGGGTCAGCGGCAGTTTCCGCAGCACCGACCCTCAGGCGGCGCTGGATTCCCTGCAGGCGGTGGTGGGCTTCCATCAGCAGCCTCTGCTCGGTCGCTTCGTGCTGATTCGCTGAGGGCGAAGATTTTTTCGAAAAAGGGGTGAGGTACTGCGGCGGCTGCTCCGTGTAGTGGTCATGAATGCGATTTATTCGCATGTATAGTCCGACCTTCGAGCAAGAGAGCCCCGATGATCCCGCTGCGCCGCGCTGTTCCCGAGCTATCCCTGAAACCCCTTGCCGCCGTTGTGCTGGGCGCTGCCCTGGTCGCCGCGCAGGCTCCCTCCGCGTGGGCCGAGAATGCCGCCGCCGGCGCTGCCCTGCAGGCGCGCTTTGGTTTCGCCATTGCGGCTCAACCGTTGCCCCAGGCGCTGAGCGAGTTCAGCCGGGTGACCGGCCTCAGTGTGGTTTACACCGACGAGGCGCCGTACGACCTCCAAGCCCCGGCGGTCTCCGGCCAGCTCAGCGCCAACGACGCGCTGAATCGCCTGCTGGCGGGCTCCGGCTATCGCTTCCGCGCCCTCGATGGCAGCACCCTGACCCTGGAGCGCGTGCCGACCGACACCCTGAGCCTCACCGACACCACCGTCACCGGCCAGGCGGCGTCGACCAGCTACCAACCGGCACCGGTCGCTTCCATCGGTCGTACCGACACGCCGGTGTTGGAAACCCCGCAAAGCATCGTCACTGTCCCGGCCCAGGCGCTGCGCGACCAGAAGCCGCGCAATCTAGACGACGCGCTTGGCAACATCAGCGGTATCACCCAGGCCAACACCCTCGGCGGCACCCAGGACGCGGTGATGAAGCGTGGTTTCGGCGATAACCGCGACGGTTCGATCATGCGCGACGGCCTGCCTTCGGTGCTGGGCCGCAACCTCACCGCCACCGCCGACCACGTCGAAGTGCTCAAGGGCCCGGCCTCGCTGCTGTACGGCATCCAGGACCCGGGTGGCATCGTCAACGTGGTGAGCAAGAAGCCGCAGTTGCAGCAGTACAACGCCGTCACCCTGCGCGGCTCGACCTACGCCCACGGCAAACAGGGCAGCGGCGCGCAGATCGACACTACCGGCGCGCTGGGGGAGAGCAACCTGGCCTACCGGCTGATCGTCGATCACCAGGACGAGAACTACTGGCGCAATTTCGGCCAGCAGCGCGAGACCCTCGTCGCGCCCTCGCTGGCCTGGTTCGGCGAGGACACCACGGTGAACCTCAGCTACGAGCACCGCGAGTTCAAGACGCCGTTCGACCGTGGCACCGCCATCGACCCGCGCACCAACAAGCCGCTGGATATACCGCGTACGCGTCGCCTGGACGAGCCCTTCAACATCACCGAAGGCCGCTCCGACCTGACTCGACTGGACGTCGAGCACCGCATCGACGATGCCTGGAAGGCGCATTTCGCCTACGGCTGGACCCGCGAGACCTACGACGACAACCAGGCCCGCGTCACCAAGGTCAACAGCAACGGCACCCTGACCCGCCGCACCGACGCCACCCGTGGCGCGGTGAGCAGCGACAGCTTCGCCACCGCCGGGCTGAACGGCGACCTGCAACTGGGCGGCTTCCGCCATGAGGTGACCTTCGGCATCGACAGCGAGAAGCGCAAGATCTACCGCTCCGACCTGATCCGCGACACGAAGAACACCACCTTCGACTACCTCGACCCGGTGTACGGGCAGATTTCCCCGGCCACCGCTGTCAGCTCAGGCGACAGCGACCAGACCGACAAGCTGCGCAGCGACTCGTTGTTCGTGCAGGATTCCTGGCACCTGGACGACCACTGGATTCTGGTCGCTGGCGGGCGCTACCAGATGTACGACCAGTACGCCGGGCGCGGCCGGCCGTTCAAGGCCAACACCGATATCAGCGGACAGAAGTGGGTACCGCGCGCCGGGGTGATCTACAAGATCAACGACGAGATGTCGCTGTATGGCAGCTACACCCAGTCGTTCAAGCCCAACTCCACCATCGCGCCGCTGTCCACGGGCGAGGTGATCGACTCGGCGATCCAGCCGGAAGAGGCGACCTCCTGGGAGATCGGCGGCAAGCTCGACATCCCCGGCCGCGTCACCGCCAACCTGGCCTTCTTCGACATCCGCAAGCGCAACGTGATGGTCACTCAGCTCGACGCCAACGGCGACAGCCGCGTCAGCACCGCCGGCAAGGTGCGCTCCTATGGCGCGGAACTGGATGTCACCGGCCAGCTGAGCGAGCACTGGAACCTGATCGGCAGCTACGCCTGGCTGGACGCCGAAGTGACCGAAGACCCGGTGCTGGAGGGCAACCGCCTGCAGAACGTGGCCAAGGAAACCGCCTCGCTGGCGGCGGTATACGACGCCGGTTCGATCTTCGGCGGCGACAACCTGCGCCTGGGCGGCGGCCCGCGCTACGTGGGCAAGCGCGCGGGCGACCCGGCCAACTCCTTCGAATTGCCGTCCTATACCGTGACCGATGCCTTCGCCAGCTACGACACGAAGCTGGGTGGCCACAACGTCGACTTCCAGTTCAACGTGAAGAACCTGTTCGACCGCGAGTACTACCCGTCGGCGGCGAACAACCTCTACGTCGCCGTGGGCGAGCCGCGGCAGTTCGAGATTTCGACCACTGTGGAGTTCTGAAGCTGAGGCCGGGCGCTTTTGTAGGATGGGTGGAGCGCAGCGATACCCATGCTGTCTGCATCGCAATCGATGGGTATCGCTGCGCTCCACGCCATCCTACGCAGAGCTTGGTGTTTGGAGCGGGGTCTACATCTCCACCACGATCCGTCCTTCGATCTGCCCGGCGCGCATGCGGTCGAGGATGGCGTTGATGTCATCCAGCTTGCCGGCGGCGACGGTGGCTTTCACCAGGCCTTCGCCGGCGAAGTCCAGGGCTTCCTGCAGGTCCGCGCGGGTGCCGACGATTGAGCCGGTGATGTGCAGGCCCTTGAGCACCACGTCGAAGATCGGCGTGGGGAAGTCGCCCGGCGGCAGGCCGACCAGCGACACGGTGCCGCCCCGGCGGGCCATGCCGATGCCCTGGCCGAAGGCGCTGTTGGACACTGCGGTGACGACCACGCCGTGGGCGCCGCCGATATCACGCTGCACCACTTCGACCGGGTCCTCTTTCTTCGCATTGACGGTCAGGCTGGCGCCGAGCTTGCGCGCCAGCTCCAGCTTGGCGTCATCCACGTCCACGGCGACCACGTGCAGGCCCATGGCCTTGGCGTACTGCACGGCGACGTGGCCCAGGCCGCCGATGCCGGAAATGGCTACCCACTGGCCGGGGCGCGCTTCAGTTTCCTTCAGCGCCTTGTACACGGTGACGCCCGCGCAGAGGATCGGTGCAATCTCGGTGAAGCCGACATTCTTCGGCAGGATGCCGACGTAGTTCGGGTCCGCCAGCACGTATTCGGCGTAGCCGCCGTTTACCGAGTAGCCGGTGTTCTGCTGGCTCTCGCAAAGGGTTTCCCAGCCGGTCAGGCAGTGCTCGCAGCAACCACAGGCGGTGTACAGCCAAGGCACGCCGACGCGGTCGCCTTCCTTCACGCGGGTGACGCCAGCGCCGACCGCTGCGACGAAGCCGACGCCTTCATGGCCGGGAATGAACGGCAGGCTCGGCTTCACCGGCCAGTCGCCTTCGGCAGCGTGCAGGTCGGTGTGGCAGACGCCGGAGGCCTCGATCTTCACCAGGATCTGCCCGGGGCCGGGCAGCGGGACTTTGACTTCCTCGATCCGCAGCGGCTCGCCAAAGGCGTGGACGACAGCGGCTTTCATGGTCGTGGGCAGGGTCGTGGACATTGCACTCGCTCCTTGAAGGGTGAGGGACCTGCCCCGTCCGGGACAGGAACGTGTCAGAAGAGTCTGAGCCCCTGAGCCTAGGCCATCTTGAGCTGAGGCAAGCTTTTCCGAAGTCTCTTCGCAGGTCGTTGCAGGCATCTTCGATGCAGGAATGACGAAATCGGGACCAACGGTCATGCCCAGTGCACTCCGTCGTGCCCTTTGCGGTATACTGCGCCGCCTTCAAGCCGGCACTGCCCGCCGGTTTGGCCACGTACAAGCCACGCCCTCACGGAGTCGTGGCTTGTTGGTTTCTGACGCGCCCAAGAGCGCACTTGAGAGAGGCACGACGATGAGCGCACTGGTTGGCGTGATCATGGGTTCCAAATCCGACTGGAGCACCCTGAGCCACACCGCAGACATGCTGGACAAGCTCGGCATTCCGTATGAAGTGAAGGTGGTTTCCGCCCACCGTACTCCGGACCTGCTGTTCCAGTACGCCGAAGAAGCCGATGGCCGCGGCATCGAAGTGATCATCGCCGGCGCCGGCGGTGCCGCCCACCTGCCGGGCATGTGCGCCGCCAAGACCCACCTGCCGGTCCTCGGTGTGCCGGTGCAGTCCTCCATGCTCTCGGGCGTCGATTCGCTGCTGTCCATCGTGCAGATGCCCGCGGGCGTCCCGGTTGCCACCCTGGCCATCGGCAAGGCCGGTGCGACCAACGCCGCTCTGCTGTCCGCCAGCATCCTCGGCGCCAAGTACCCGAAATACCACGAGGCGCTGAAGCAGTTCCGCGCCACCCAGACCGAGACGGTGCTGGACAATCCCGATCCGCGCGAGGCCTGAGCAGAACCATGAAGATCGGTGTCATCGGTGGCGGCCAGCTGGGCCGCATGCTGTCCCTGGCGGGCACCCCGCTGGGCATGAACTTCGCCTTCCTCGACCCGGCGCCGGACGCCTGTGCGCAAGCCCTGGGCGAGCACATCCGTGCTGACTACAGCGACCAGGACCACCTGCGCCAACTGGCCGACCAGGTCGACCTGGTGACCTTCGAGTTCGAGAGCGTGCCGGCCGAGACCGTGGCCTTCCTCTCGCAGTTCGTGCCGGTCTATCCGAACGCCGAGTCGCTGCGCATCGCCCGCGACCGCTGGTTCGAGAAGTCCATGTTCAAGGACCTGGGGATTCCGACCCCGGCCTTCGCCGACGTGCAGTCCCAGGCCGACCTCGACGCCGCGGTGGCCAGCATCGGCCTGCCGGCAGTGATGAAGACCCGCACCCTGGGTTACGACGGCAAGGGCCAAAAGGTCCTGCGCAAGCCCGAGGACGTGGCCGGCGCCTTCGCCGAACTGGGCAGCGTGCCCTGCATCCTCGAAGGCTTCGTGCCCTTCACCGGCGAAGTGTCGCTGGTGGCGGTGCGTGCCCGTGATGGCGAGACGCGCTTCTACCCGCTGGTGCACAACACCCACGAGAACGGCATCCTGCGCCTGTCCGTGGCGAGCACCGACCACCCGCTGCAGCAGTTGGCCGAGGACTACGTCGGCCGCGTGCTCGACAAGCTGGCCTATGTCGGCGTGATGGCCTTCGAGTTCTTCGAGGTCGACGGCGGCCTGAAGGCCAACGAGATCGCCCCGCGTGTGCACAACTCCGGGCACTGGACGATCGAAGGCTCCGAGTGCAGCCAGTTCGAGAACCACGTGCGCGCCATCGCCGGCCTGCCGCTGGGCTCCACGGCGAAAGTGGGCGAGAGCGCCATGCTCAACTTCATCGGCGAAGTGCCGCCGGTGGCCGAGGTGCTGAACATCGCCGACTGCCACCTGCACCACTACGGCAAGGCCTTCAAGGCCGGGCGCAAGGTGGGCCACGCTACCCTGCGCAGCGCCGACCTGCCGACCCTGAAGGCGCGTATCGCCGAGGTCGAGGCGTTGATCGCCAGGGGCTGACCGCTACGGTGCTCCGAAAGAAGCCGCGTCAATCACTGGCGCGGCTTTTTTCATGCCGGTTTTCCACAACGCTGTAAGGCTGGCGAAACACCGGCAGTCGCTCTGGGGCGCGGCAAAACACGGAACGCCGACGTTTCCTACACTGTCCCATGACAAGCGCGTACTCACCGCGCTCAACCCACAAGGAGGGTTTGTCATGGGATTAATCGGAACCATCGTCATCGGCCTGATCGTCGGACTCATCGCACGCTTCCTCAAGCCCGGCGATGACAGCATGGGCTGGATCATGACCATCCTGATCGGCATCGGCGGCTCGCTCTTGGCCACCTATGGCGGCCAGGCGCTGGGCATCTACGCGGCCGGCCAGGCGGCAGGCTTCATCGGCGCGGTGATCGGCGCCATCGTGCTGCTGGTCATTTACGGCCTGATCAAGAAGAATTGACGGTGAATTCCGGCCCTCTCCCACCAGGGGGAGGGCGCTGGAGGAATATCCCGCCTGTGCCCGACCGGGCCTTTCGAGTCCACGATGCGCCGACCATTGCTCGCCTGCTGCCTGATTCTGCTGACTTCCCTGGCGTCCGCCGCCGAACTCCCGGAAACCGACTGGCTGTCCTTGATGCCGCCCAGCGACCGCAAGGCGCTGGAAAATATGCCGGAAATCACCCACAACGGCCCCGAGGCCAATGGCACCTTCACCAACAAGGGCGGGCTCAAGCAGTCTGACAAGAAGCTGCCGCAGGTGATGTACTCGACCAAAACCGTTGCTGCGCTCAATGGCAAGGCGCTGCGTCTGGGCGGCTACCCGGTGCCGCTGGAGAACGACGCCAAGGGGCGTGTCACCGAATTCTTCCTGGTGCCTTACCCAGGCGCCTGCATCCATGTGCCGCCGCCGCCGCCGAACCAGATTGTGCTGGTGCGCTACCCCAAGGGCATCCGGATCGACGATATCTACAACCCGATCTGGGTCAGCGGCACGCTGAAGGTCGAAAAGGTCAGCAATGACCTGGCCGATGCGGCCTATGCCATCGACGACGCCAAGGTGCGGCCGGTGGAGGAGAGCGATCTGTAAGAGCTCTTCGTAGGAACGGGCTAGCTCGCGAACAGTCTTCGCAGCGGGGCGCGTTCGCGAGCAAGCTCGCTCCTGCAAGTGCAAGAAAGCCCGGTGGATGCCGGGCTTTTTCATTGAAGGGCCGCAGGTGGATCAACCCTCCAGCGGCTCGCCCCATATTTCCACCGTCATCGTTTCGCTGCGCCCTGGCGCCACGCTCATCACGTCGTCCCAGACCCGCGCGGTCTCGATGCACAGCATCTGCTGCCAGGCATCGTCGGGGAACTGTGACAGGCGCGCGGCCTTGTCGATCCAGGGGTTCCACACCACCGCCGAGCGCGAACCGCTGGCCTTGATGTGGATGTCGCGCTCCCAGGCCGGGTCGTGGATCACCAGCGGCTTCTCCACGTCCAGGTAGATGCGGTCGGTTTCGCCGGCAATGCGCACCACGCCGTGTTGCTCGCGTAGCTCCCAGTTTTCCAGCGTCTCGACATAGCGGCAGCCCTGCAGCCCCTCGATGCTGGCCTGGCGCGCGTCGCCTACGGCGAAATAGGTGTGCAGGGCCTGGCTGATCGGCAGCGCTGCAGTGCCCAGGTTGTGGGTGGTCATTTCCAGCGTCAGGTGTTCGCCGAAGCGCATCACCAGTTCCAGCCGTGCGGAGTGCGCCCAGCCCGGCAGACCGTTGCGCGCGTCGAAGCTGAAGTGCACGGAAAGCTGGCCCAGCTCGTCGGCGATATCGTCCAGTTGCCAATCCACGGCGCGCACCAGGCCGTGGGCGGGTGGCTTGTCGCCCTGGTAGGCCGTACGGATTTCCACCGGGTTGCGTTCCAGGTTGCCGAACCAGGGCCAGCAGACGGGCGCGCCGCCGCGCAGGGACTGGCCATGGCGGTATTCGGCGGTGTCGCTCAGCCAGACCAGCGGTGGTTGCTCATGGGGCTGGTAGCTCAGCAGTTGCGCGCCCTGCTGGGCAATCAGGGCTTCACCATAAGCAGTATGGATACGCCAACAGGGCAGCTCATCGATCTGCACCTGTTCGACGCGTGGAGTCTGGATGTCGCTGCTCATGGTGGTCTCCGGGACTGCGATGCGAAAGGGTCAGTATCACCGATCCTCTCGCTGCCTGGCAGTTCCCGGAGAATGAAAAGGTCAGCCCTGGCGCAGGTCTTCCAGGCGCTTGCGCTGCTGGCCGCCGGCCTCGAGGTTGGATGCGTCCAGCCAGGCTTCGAAGGCGCGCTGGCAGCGCGGCCATTCGCTGTCGATGATCGAGAACCAGGCGGTGTCGCGGTTGCGATCCTTCACCACGGTGGCCTGGCGGAAGGTGCCTTCATAGGTGAAACCAAGCCGCGCTGCCGCGCGCATGGAGCGGGCATTGAGTGCGTTGCACTTCCACTCCAGGCGGCGGTAGCCCATCTCGAAGGCCCAGCGCGCCAGCAGGTACACCGCCTCGGTGGAGGCCGGCGAGCGCTGCATCACGCGACCATAGGCGATATGACCGATCTCGATGCTGCCGTCCTTGGGGACGATCCGCAGGTAGCTGAGCAGGCCGACTGCGCGGCCGCTCGCGCGGTCGATCACGGCGAAGAACAGTGGGTCGTTGCTCGCCGCGTTCGCCGCCAGCCAAGCATCGAAGGGCGCCCGCTCGGGGAAGGGGCCGTACGGCAGGTAGTCCCACAGGACCGGGTCGGAGTCCGGGCCTTGCAGTGCGTGCCACAGGTCATCGCCGTGGAGGGCGACATCCAGTGGCGCCAGGTTGATGGTGCGGCCGGCCAGGGTGCGGCGTTCGGGGCTGGCGGCGGGGCGCCAGTTCAGCAGGGGTTGGTCGTTCATGGGCGCTCCGGCTCAGAGGATCTTGCGGTACTGGACGAACCCGGAGCGGTCGGCAATCCGGTCGTAGAGGAACATGGCATCGGTGTTGCTCTCGTGGGTCAGCCAGTGCACCCGCGAAGCGCCGTTCGCGCGGGCATCGGCGTAGACGTGCTCGATCAGCGCCGCACCAATGCCGCCGCCGCGCTGGCCTTCGGCGACGTACAGGTCCTGCAGGTAGACGTAGTCGCCCTGGGTCCAGCAGGAGCGGTGGTAGATGAAATGCACCATGCCAATGGCTTTGCCTTCGCGCCAGGCGAGGGCGGCGTGCATCGGTTCGGCCGCATCGAGGAAGCGCTGCCAGGTGACGGCAGTGGTGGCCTCGTCGATGGTGGTCTTGTAGAAGCGCTGGTAGCCCTGCCAGAGCGGCAGCCAGGCGGCGTGATCATCGGTAGTGATCGGGCGGATTTCGACAGCAGAAGACATGGTGACGACCTTGTGTGCGTTGGAGTGCTTTCAGCCTAGGCGCGGAATTGGTTCTGCTAAAGAGCCATTCATGATCAAATCAAAGGAACCATTGTCGCTATCCTGGAAGCTGTCCCATGAGTGTTCCGCTGCCGTTCAACCCTTCCGGCATCCGCCTCGATCCTGCGCAACCGCTGGGCCTGCAGCTGTTCCAGGCGCTGCGCGAGCGCATCCTCGATGGCCGCCTCGCGGCGCGTTCGCGGCTGCCGGCCAGCCGCGACCTGGCGGCGTCGCTGAACGTCTCGCGCAACACCGTGGTGCGCGCCTACGAGCAGCTCTACGCCGAGGGTTACATCGAGGGCCGTACCGGCGACGGCACCTATGTGGCCGAGCGGGTGCAGCCTTCGGTCGAGACGCCCCGCAGCGAGGCGCGCAGCCCGGACGCGCCGTCCCTTGAACGGCTGGCGCGGCATCACCTGCCCCTGCCGCCGACCGGCGCGCCGCGTGCATTCCGGGTCGGGGTGCCGGCCTTCGACCTGTTTCCCTTCGATACCTGGGCGCGGCTGCAGGCGCGCTTCTGGCGCGATCCGCCGCTGGATTGCCTGGGCTACGGCGACCCGGCCGGCGAGCAGCGCCTGCGCGAGCTGGTCGCCGCCTACCTGCGCAGCACACGCGGGCTGCACTGCGACGCGGGGCAGATCATCATCACCAGCGGCGCCCAGCAGGGCATCGCGCTGTGCGCCCAGGTGCTGCTGGCCGCCGGCGATGTCGCGGCCATTGAAAACCCCGGCTACCGCGCCGCCGGGCATGCGTTCGCCACAGCGGGTGCGCATTTGCATGGCGTTGCGGTGGACGCGGACGGTCTGCGTACCGACCAACTGGAGCAATTGCCGGATTGCCGGCTGGTCTACGTCACGCCTTCGCACCAGTACCCCACCGGCGTAACGCTCTCGCTGGCGCGCCGTCTGGAGTTGCTGGAGTGGGCCGAGCGCAGCAACGGCTGGATCGTCGAAGACGACTACGACGGCGAGTACCGCTACAGCGGCACGCCACTGATGCCGCTGGCGGCGTTGGATCGCCATGACCGTGTGCTCTACGTCGGCACCTTCTGCAAGATCGCCTTCCCGGCGCTGCGTCTGGGCTATCTCGTCGTGCCGCCGGCGTTGGCGCAGGCCTTTGCCCGCCGCCGGGCGCTGGATGTACGCCACTCGGAGGTCGGCACCCAACGGGTGATGGCCGACTTCATCGCCGAAGGGCACTTCCAGCGGCATGTCCGTCGTATGCGCCGGGCCGCTCGCAGCCGCCGTGACGCGCTGCTGCGTGGCTGGCCGGAGGTCGCCGGCTGTGCAGCGATGCCGACGGTGGACGCCGGCCTGCACCTGTGCGTGCGGGTCGACAGCCGCGAGCGAGAGTTGGAATTGGTGCGGCGCGCGGCGTCCGTCGGCGTGGAGGTGAATGCCCTGAGCGATTACTGGCTGCCGGAGTCTAGCGAGCCGGAAGACCAGCGTGCCGGGCTGGTGCTGGGCTTCGCGGCAGTGCCGGAGGCGCGGATCGCCGAGGCGCTCAAGGCGCTGCGCAAGGCCTGGGCGTAGGGCGAATGGCGGTTCACGGTTATCCGCTGTCCGGCCCCTGGCACGACGTTGTTGGCGAATAACGCTTGAGGCGTCATGTGCCCTGCGTCGTGTCCTAACGCCTGGTTATTTCCTTAGCTGACTTACGAAGTTGGCGGGAGGCACTACGCTCCCTAGAATATCGCCCCTCTCGAAAGCACCCCGGAGTCGCCATGAGCCTCGCCCTGTCCACCGTCCCCGAGCGCAAGTCCAGCGCGCTCTGGATCGCCTTCCTCCTGCTGCTGGCGGGCGCGCTGTTCCTCGCCCAGGCGGTGAGTGGCCGGCAGGCACTGTTGTTCCTGGTCGGCGGTGCGCTGGGGCTGACTCTTTACCACGCAGCGTTTGGTTTCACCTCCGCCTGGCGCGTGTTCATCCGTGAACGGCGTGGCGCCGGCTTGCGCGCACAGATGGTGATGCTGGCAATCGCGGTGCTGCTGTTCTTCCCGGCGCTTGCGGCCGGCACGCTGTTCGGCGAGCCAGTGAAGGGGCTGGTGTCGCCGGCCGGCACGTCGGTGATCGTCGGCGCCTTCATCTTCGGTATCGGCATGCAGTTGGGCGGTGGCTGCGCTTCCGGCACGCTGTTCACCGTGGGCGGTGGTAATGCGCGCATGCTGGTGACCTTGCTGTTCTTCATCATCGGCTCAGTGATCGCCACCCACCACATCGGTTGGTGGTTCGCCCTGCCGTCATTGCCGCCGACCTCGATCGTCCAGTCCCTTGGTCTGTTCCCCGCGCTGATACTGAGCCTGGCGCTGTTTGCCGGCATTGCAGCCGTCAGCGTCGTGCTGGAGCGTCGTCGCCATGGCGTGCTGGAGCTGATAGCGAGCAATGGCGAGCACGGTGCCGGCCGCTTCCTGCGCGGTCCCTGGCCGCTGGTGTGGGGCGCCGTGGCACTGGCTTTGCTGAACTTCGCGACCCTGGCGCTGGCCGGGCGTCCGTGGGGCGTCACTTCGGCTTTCGCCCTGTGGGGCGCAAAGGCGTTCGAAAGCCTGGGGATAGCCGTCGACCAATGGGCGTTCTGGCAGGCCGACGCCAACGCCAAGGCGCTGGCTGCGCCGGTCTGGCAGGACGTCACCAGCGTCATGGACTTCGGCATCATGATCGGCGCATTGCTGGCCGCCGGCCTCGCCGGTCGCTTCGCACCGAGCCTGAAGATTCCCGCTCGCTCGCTGGTCGCGGCAGTGATCGGCGGCCTGCTGCTGGGCTACGGCGCGCGCCTGGCCTACGGCTGCAACATCGGTGCGTACTTCAGCGGCATCGCCTCCGGCAGCCTGCATGGCTGGTTGTGGCTGGTGGCGGCGTTCTTCGGCAATACCGTGGGGGTGCGCCTGCGGCCGATCTTCTTCCCCGCCGAGCGCGTGGAAGAGCGCCTGACCGGCTGCTGAGTCAGGCCGGGCGGAGCGTTTCGCGCTCTGCCCAGTAGGTCTGCCTGTGGCCGCGCGCCTGGTAGTCCCCCGCCAGAGCTTCGGCCTCGGCGCGGGTCAGTTGGCGGCGCATGACGAAGCGGTTGCCGTTGTCGTCCAGGCGCAGCAGGCACCAGTCACGCTCATCAGGCATTGAAGGTCGATGTCTTGCGCAGGCGCAGCGCGAGCAGGATCAGCAGGACACCGAAAAACACCGAGTAAGCGCCGATCACCCAGGCCACGGCGATCGCCCCGGCACCCGGATTGCCGATCATCAGCACACCAAACAGCACCGACACCACGCCAGAAAGCCCCAGCCACCATTCGTTCTGCAGCGCCTTGCGCAGACGGATGGCGGCGATGATCTGCAGCACCCCCATCACCAGTGCCCAGCCGGCGATCAGCATCAGCAGGCCGAGCGCAGTCAGCTGCGGCCAGAAGAACGCCACCAGTCCGGCGGCTATTCCCAGGAGCCCGACCAGCACCAGCGGCCACAAGGGGCGGCCGGATTCGCGCATCTGCGCGGCGGCGATCAGGGTGAACAGGCCGTCGACAAAGGCGTAGGCGCCGAAGAACAGCACCATCACCGTGAGCACGATGCCCGGCCAGACCATCGCCAGGATGCCGAACAGCAGGGCGGCGACGCCGCGCAGGGCGATCCATTTCCAGTGACGGCCCAGGGCTTGCCAGAGCGGGTGTTGCGACATGACGGCGATCCTCGCGAGGGGTATGGCTGAAACCATAGTCGTTGGCGCGCGGCATAGGCCCTGACGTGGGGCAAAAGAAAGCCCGGCACTTGGCCGGGCTGTGGAAGGCCCGTCGCAACGGGCGGGTGCCGTCTGGTGACGTCACCGGGGAGAGCGTGCCGCGACACATCCGGCGCAGATTCTGCGATCCTTGTGGGTTGGAGTGCGACGCAGTGATGAACGGTACAGGCCCCGCCATGCGGGCGCCTGAAGGCGTTGATACAGCGCAGCATATTCTTAGTTGATTGAGCGTTCAATAAAAAACGAATAGACTGGCCCACAGTATCGCCGGACGGCACAGGTACGCCTGGCGAAGAGGAGATTGAAAATGCCCAAGGTCGGTATGCAGCCGATTCGCCGCTCCCAGCTGATCCACGCGACCCTCGAGGCGGTGGACCAGGTGGGCATGAGCGACGCCAGCATCGCCCTGATCGCCCGCCTGGCGGGGGTCTCCAACGGCATCATCAGCCACTACTTCCAGGACAAGAACGGGCTGCTGGACGCGACGATGCGACATTTGATGTCGGCATTGAGCAAGGCTGTCGCCGAGCGCCGCGCTACCTTGCGCAACGACGAACCGCGCTCGCATCTGCGCGCCATCATCGCCGGAAACTTCGACAGCTCCCAGGTCAACGGCCCGGCCAT
Organism: Pseudomonas sp. AU11447; assembly: GCF_001672555.2. Classification (NCBI taxonomy): domain Bacteria; kingdom Pseudomonadati; phylum Pseudomonadota; class Gammaproteobacteria; order Pseudomonadales; family Pseudomonadaceae; genus Pseudomonas; species Pseudomonas sp. AU11447. The sequence continues at coordinate 135,787 of NZ_LZDG02000013.1, forward strand.
GAAGACCTGGTTGGCGTTCTGGGCCAGCAGCATGCATCAGCCGCAGCTGCGGCGCCTGCAACGGATCAACGACCACCGGCTGTATTCGAACCTGTGCAGCCAGTTCCGCCGTGAGTTGCCGCTGGCCCAGGCCCGCAGTGCCGCTCGCGGGCTGGCCGCGCTGATCGACGGCCTCTGGCTGCGGGGCGCGCTTTCGGGCGACGCCTTCGACACCGAGCAGGCGTTGGCGATTGCCTACGACTACCTCGACCAACAACTGGCCAAGCGCCCCGGATAGCGGGCGCAGCCTTGCGCTGACACCGACAAGAGAGGACCACCGCACCATGGCTCGATTCGAAGTACAGAAGCTCTACATTGGCGGTCGCTACGTGGAAGCCACCAGCGGCGCCACCTTCGAAACCATCAATCCGGCCAACGGTGAAGTCCTCGCCCAGGTACAACGCGCCTCGAAGGACGACGTCGAGCGCGCCGTGCAGAGCGCGGTGGAAGGGCAGAAAGTCTGGGCGGCGATGACTGCCATGCAGCGCTCGCGCATCCTGCGCCGCGCAGTCGACATCCTTCGCGAACGCAACGACGAGTTGGCCGAGCTGGAGACCCTCGACACCGGCAAGCCGCTGGCCGAAACCCGCTTCGTCGACATCGTCACCGGTGCCGATGTCCTTGAGTACTACGCTGGCCTGGTGCCCGCCATCGAAGGCGAGCAGATCCCGCTGCGCGAAACCAGTTTCGTCTACACCCGCCGCGAGCCGCTGGGCGTGGTCGCCGGTATCGGCGCCTGGAACTACCCGATCCAGATCGCCCTGTGGAAATCCGCGCCGGCCCTGGCCGCCGGCAACGCGATGATCTTCAAGCCCAGCGAAGTCACCCCGCTGTCCGTGCTCAAGCTCGCCGAGATCTACACCGAGGCCGGCCTGCCCGATGGCGTGTTCAACGTTCTCACCGGCAGCGGCCGCGAAGTCGGCCAGTGGCTGACCGAGCACCCCGTCATCGAGAAGATTTCCTTCACCGGCGGCACCTCTACCGGTAAGAAGGTCATGGCCAGCGCCTCCAGCTCCTCGCTCAAGGAAGTCACCATGGAGCTGGGCGGCAAGTCGCCGCTGATCATCTTCGAGGACGCGAACCTCGACCGCGCCGCTGATATCGCCGTCATGGCCAACTTCTTCAGCTCCGGCCAGGTCTGCACCAACGGCACCCGGGTGTTCATCCCGCGCAACCTGCAGGCGCGCTTCGAGGCCAAGGTGCTGGAACGCGTGAAGCGCATTCGCCTGGGCAACCCGCAGGACGAAAACACCAACTTCGGCCCGCTGGTGAGCTTCCCACACATGGAGAGCGTGCTCTCCTATATAGAGTCCGGCAAAGAACAGAAGGCCCGCCTGCTGTGCGGTGGCGAGCGCGTCACCCACGGCGAGTTCGGCCAGGGCGCCTACGTCGCGCCCACTGTGTTCACTGACTGCCGTGACGACATGACCATCGTCCGCGAGGAAATCTTCGGGCCGGTCATGAGCATCCTCGTCTACGACACCGAAGACGAGGCTATCCGCCGCGCCAACGACACCGAGTACGGCCTCGCCGCTGGCGTCGTCACCCAGGACCTGACCCGCGCTCACCGAGCGATTCACCGCCTCGAAGCGGGCATCTGCTGGATCAACACCTGGGGCGAATCGCCGGCCGAGATGCCGGTTGGCGGATACAAGCAATCGGGTGTCGGTCGTGAGAACGGCCTGACCACCCTGGCTCACTACACTCGCATCAAATCCGTACAGGTTGAGCTGGGCGACTACACCTCGGTGTTCTGATCGCCGCGATCGAGCCATGAAAGGCCGGTCGCAGGCATGACTCCCTGACCACCGGCCATCTTCGAACACGCAGACACCGGCGCGCACGCGTCGCGGGCGGTGTCGTGCCTGAAAAAAGAGGAAGGCCTGCATGTCCCAGGAATACGACTACATCATCATTGGCGCTGGATCCGCCGGTAACGTACTGGCTACCCGCCTGACCGAGGACGCCGACGTCAGCGTCCTGCTGCTCGAAGCCGGCGGCCCGGACTACCGCGCCGACTTCCGCACGCAGATGCCCGCCGCACTGGCCTACCCCCTGCAAGGCCGCCGCTACAACTGGGCTTACCTGACCGACCCGGAACCGCACATGAACAACCGCCGCATGGAATGCGGGCGCGGCAAGGGGCTGGGTGGCTCCTCGCTGATCAACGGCATGTGCTACATCCGCGGCAATGCCATGGACTTCGATGGTTGGGCGCAGGAGAAGGGTCTGGAAGACTGGACCTACCTCGACTGCCTGCCGTACTTCCGCAAGGCCGAGACCCGTGACATAGGCCCCAACGACTACCACGGCGGCAGCGGCCCGGTGAGCGTCACCACGCCCAAGGCTGGCAACAACCCGCTGTTCCACGCGATGGTCGAGGCTGGCGTGCAGGCCGGTTACCCGCGTACCGAGGACCTCAACGGTTACCAACAGGAAGGCTTCGGTCCGATGGACCGCACCGTTACCCCGCAGGGCCGCCGCGCGAGTACCGCCCGTGGTTACCTGGACCAGGCCCGCGAGCGCCCCAACCTGACCATCGTCACCCACGCACTGACGGACCGCATCCTGTTCAGCGGCAAGCGCGCGATCGGGGCGACTTACCTGCACGGCGACGACAATGCGCTGAAGGAGGTGCGGGCGCGCCGCGAAGTGCTGGTGTGCTCCGGTGCCGTCGCCTCGCCGCAGCTACTGCAGCGTTCCGGTGTTGGGCCAGCGGCACTGCTGCGCGACCTGGGCATCGAAGTCGTGCACGACTTGCCCGGCGTTGGCCAGAATCTTCAGGATCACCTGGAGATGTACCTGCAGTACGCCTGCAAGCAGCCCGTCTCGCTGTACCCGGCGCTGCAATGGTGGAACCAGCCGCAGATCGGTGCGGAGTGGATGTTCCTCGGCACAGGCCTGGGGGCGAGCAACCAGTTCGAGGCCGGTGGTTTCATCCGCAGTCGTCCGGAATTCGAGTGGCCGAATATCCAGTACCACTTCCTGCCGGTGGCGATTAACTACAACGGCAGCAACGCGGTGAGTGAGCACGGCTTCCAGGCGCATGTCGGTTCCATGCGCTCTCCCAGCCGCGGGCGGATCAACCTGACCTCCCGCGATCCGCGCAAGCACCCGAGCATCCTGTTCAACTACATGTCCTGCGAGCAGGACTGGCAGGAGTTCCGCGATGCCATCCGCATCACCCGCGAGATCATGAACCAGCCGGCGCTCGATCCCTATCGCGGCCGCGAGATCAGTCCGGGCCTGGACAAGCAGAGCGACGCTGACCTGGACGCGTTCGTCCGTGAGCACGCGGAAACGGCTTTCCACCCGTCCTGCTCCTGCAAGATGGGCGAAGACGATATGGCGGTAGTCGATGGCGAGGGCCGCGTGCACGGCATGGAAGGGCTGCGAGTCATCGATGCGTCGATCATGCCGCTGATCATCACCGGCAACCTCAATGCCACCACCATCATGATGGCCGAGAAGCTCGCCGATAAGGTTCGTGGCCGCCCTGCGCAACCGCGCAGTACTGCTGACTACTTCAAGGCCGACGGCGCGCCTGTTCGCGGAAAGCCGCTGCGCTGATTCCTTGAGGTAGAGACGAAAACGCCGGCGAGACAGCCGGCGTTTTCAGTTTTCAGCCGCGACGCGGAGGAACCGGGCGGGTACGGCCGCTGCCGTCGATGGCGACGAAGACGAACACTGCCTCGGTGACCTTGCGCCATTCGCTGGACAGCGGGTCGTCACTCCACACCTCGACCAGCATGCGGATCGAGCTGCGGCCCACTTCCAGAGTCTGGGTATAGAAGGAGAGCTGCGCGCCAACAGCGACCGGGACCAGGAAGGCCATGCGGTCGATGGCTACCGTGGCTACACGGCCACCGGCAATGCGGCTGGACATGGCGGTACCGGCGAGATCCATCTGCGCCACCAGCCAGCCACCGAAGATGTCGCCGAAGCCGTTGGTCTCGCGCGGCAGGGCGGTGATCTGCAGGGCAAGGTCGCCCTGCGGGATGGGATCTTCTTGTTCAAGCTCGATCATAGGTAAGGGCCTCGTGCCCCCGGCGTACTCATGGTGAGGTTATGGAAAAACTCTCCCAAGACACCTGCCGGTGCAAGGCCTTGGGACAGCTTTTGATCGGCCCGGCTGCATTATATAGAAGCAGGGCCCTGTGCGACGACCGCAGGACTTCGAGATTTTCCCGCGGGTGCGGCCGCTGTGTCGTCTTCGCGCAATTTGTTATGGTGCGGCACCTGCGGCTGCCGGCCGCAGCCACCTTGCCTGCAGAGATAAAAAGCACCATGCCTTCTGTGAACGCTCCTGCCGCGCCCGCGTCACGTCCGTTGACCCGCAGCGACTACAAGACTCTCTCCTTGTCCGCCCTGGGCGGCGCCCTGGAGTTCTACGACTTCATCATCTTCGTCTTCTTCGCCACCGTGGTCGGCAAGCTGTTCTTCCCCGCCGACATGCCGGAATGGCTGCGCCAGTTGCAGACCTTCGGCCTGTTCGCTGCCGGTTACCTGGCGCGCCCATTGGGCGGCGTGGTCATGGCCCACTTCGGCGACCTGCTGGGCCGCAAGAAGATGTTCACCCTCAGCATCTTCCTGATGGCCGTGCCCACACTGATCATGGGCCTGCTGCCGACCTACGAGCAGATCGGCATCTGGGCGCCGCTGGCGCTCCTGCTGCTGCGCGTTATCCAGGGCGCCGCCATCGGCGGCGAAGTGCCGGGCGCCTGGGTGTTCGTGGCCGAGCACGTCCCGCATCGGCATGTGGGCTATGCCTGCGGCACGCTCACGTCGGGTCTGACTGCCGGCATCCTCATCGGTTCGCTGGTGGCGACTCTGATCAACAGCGTCTTCAGTGCCGAAGAAGTGCACGGCTATGCCTGGCGTATACCGTTCCTGCTGGGTGGCATCTTCGGGCTGTTCTCCGTCTACCTGCGCCGATGGCTGCATGAGACGCCGGTGTTCGCCGAGTTGCAGCAGCGCAAGCAACTGGCGGAGGAAGTGCCTCTAGGCGTGGTGGTGCGTGAACATCGCCCGGCGGTGGTGCTGTCCATGCTGCTGACCTGGGTGCTGTCCGCCGGCATCGTGGTGGTCATCCTGATGACCCCGTCGGTACTGCAGACCGTTTATGGTTTCGACGCGGCCACTTCGCTGAAGGCAAACAGCCTGGCCATTGTCTGCCTGAGCGTCGGTTGCATCCTGGCCGGTCGCCTAGCTGACCGCTTCGGTGCGGGTCGTACCTTTATAGTTGGGAGCATCCTGCTGGGCGTCGTCTCCTGGACCTTCTACACCAGCCTGAAGGCGCATCCGGACTGGCTGTTCCCGCTGTATGCGATTACCGGGTTGTGTGTGGGCGTCATTGGCGCGGTGCCCTATGTGATGGTCAACGCCTTCCCGGCGGTGGTGCGTTTTACCGGCCTGTCCTTCTCCTACAACCTGGCGTACGCCATCTTCGGCGGGCTGACGCCCATGGTGGTTGCTCTTCTTATGAAGGAAGACCCGCTGGGTCCTGCCTACTATGTGGTGGCTCTGTGTGTGGTTGGGCTGCTGGTGGGGGCCTATCTGCTGCGGCAGGAACGCCGGCTGGTAGGGCAGGGAATGGCGGTAAACTGATCGAGCGGACAGTTTTTTGCAGAAAGTTTAAATTAGTCGTTGACGGCCAATTTAAACTCCCTATAATGCGCACCACTCCCAGCGACGAAGCGCTGAAAGAACTTGAAAATCAAGTACTTACAGAGATTCTA
>NZ_LZDG02000014.1:0-415 GCF_001672555.2 Pseudomonas sp. AU11447
ATGTATTCCTCGGCTGCTCGTCAGTACCCAGCCACCACGCTGGGCAGACCGCTCCGGCCAGGCCGGGGCGGTTTCGCTTAGTGGATGGTGGGTTTCCCCTCGGTTGATGGCGCCTGACCCTGAGCCTCCGCACGGGCGGCCTTGCACTTGTCGCACTGGCAAGTCCCTTTCTCTGCCGCACTCTTGGTGGCCTTTGGCACGATGTCTTTGGCGACATACAGAAGGGCCAATGCGGTGATAGCGGCCGGGCCATCCTTTTTGCCTGTTCCATCCAGGACGATGCTCAGCCCGTTGCTTTCCTCGGTAATGGTGATGGTGAACTTGCTCATGAATCCCCCTAGCGCAGGCAATGAAAGGTGATGTGATAGTCGCGGGCGATCTGGCGCACCCGCTTGGGATGAAGGCGCAGGTCATG
>NZ_LZDG02000015.1:0-793 GCF_001672555.2 Pseudomonas sp. AU11447
GCCCACGCCGATGAACAGGCGCTTGACCACGCTGACGTCCGCTTCATTGCCGGCATTGAGCATGAGGTTGCGCTGGGCGGCCAGTTGCAGGTGGGTTCCACTGGTGAGGGCGATGCCTTTGGGCGCGCTGAGTAACACAACCTATGCCTGCAACTGATTGACTTCCTCGCGCATGAAGGCGATTTGCGCCAGGAAATCAGCTGGATCGGCCTTGGCGGTCTCCGCATCGGTGGAGAGTTTCTGCATCTCGTCGGCGGCCAGCTCCAGGCGCGCGACAGCTTCCTGCATGGCCAGCGCCTGGCCCTGGGCGCCGGGCTGTACGTCGGCGCTGATGAACACACCCTTGCCGGCGCGCACCGAGCCCCAGCCATCCGTACGTAGTTCAAAGCCTTCACCGCGCTTCTGGCGTTTGGCGTCCACCAGGTGACCAAGGTTGAGCTGGCTCTTGCCGGAAAACTCGGTGCTGACATTGATGTGCTCCTGGCCACGGGTGTCGTCCAGGCGAATCTTGTTGTTCGCCGGCGTGCGCAGGACGTTGCGTTTGTGATTGCGGATGGTGACGTGGTCAGGCTGCAGGTTCGTGTGTAGGGCATGGGCGATAAACGGCCGGTCCGGGTCGCCCTGYTCGAAGGCYACGGCCACTTCGGTGCCGGCCAGCAGCGGCAAATGCAACCCGTGGGTATCGCCGGCATACGGCCTGGCCAGGCGCAGCCACATGCTTTCGCGCCCAGCGGGCCAGGTGTCGCGGTCGAAGAGGAAGTTGACGCGGTAGCGGCCCTCGCCATCGATATTG
>NZ_LZDG02000016.1:0-444 GCF_001672555.2 Pseudomonas sp. AU11447
CGCCGTGTATGCCTATGGCGGTCAGGCAATCAACGCAGGCCGTGTTCTGCTGGAAGGTCAGGTAGGCGACTTTGGCCTCACAGTCACCTCGGATAACGGTACTCAGCTGCTACGCATGAGCTTCGGCGTAGGGGTGGCGAACGCTCCAAACTTCTGGACCACCTCTGAGCGCACACTGACGCTGACCTTCGCGGAGTTGGATATTCCTATTCCAGATCAGCCCGTCACCGGGGTGGAGGTCGATGTGCTTGATCGCCGGCCAGACGGCACAGGAGTCATCCTGCGGCTCTATCGCAACTATCAGCCGACTGTATCAGCGCAAGAAACCCTCGCACTTCTGGAGGTGCGCTTTTCGGGAGCGTTCGACAACCTGGGTGTTAGCCATACGATTCTTGCCAGTGGTAAAGACTGTCGCGGCAGGCTCACCGTTGCAGCCGACCCTGG